>JBDNIO010000127.1:0-22625 GCA_041688215.1 Salinisphaeraceae bacterium
GCCTGCCACTGGGCCGCGCTACGGTGGGAGCGTCTACCTGGAAAGTTATTCATTGAAACCGCCTGATTGGTTGTGAATTCAGGTGACTATTGTCCGGGTGTTTTTGCTTGGGTATATAACGCCGGTCAGTGAACGCTTACATCTGTCCGACCCTATCCCGATGCCCGCGTTGTAACCGATTGTTAATACAACTGTAACCCGCTGTAAATGCTTTCAGCCTAGCCTTTGGCCGTGTTTTTCTGCCCCGAGGTCAGGCCATGGTATCCGCGGCCCAGGATTTATTTCAGGCGACTGATAAACCCCGTCTTGTTTGCACTTTTGCCGAAAACAGAAGCGAAATCGAAGACAGCCTGCGACTGCGCTATCGCATATTCGCCCAGGAAATGGGCGCCACGATCAACACCGAATTCGACCGCAACGGCGTGGGCATGGAGCGTGACGAATATGACGCGCAATGTCGCCACCTGCTGGTACGCGATACCCGCAGCAACCGCGTGGTCGCCAGCACTCGGATACTCACGCATGAACAACGCACACGCGCAGGCGGGTTTTACTCCGCAAACGAGTTCGATCTGTCTGCCCTGGCCGACTTGGACGGGCGTTTCATGGAAATCGGACGCACCTGCGTGCACCCGGATTACCGCCGCGGCGCGGTTATCGCGGTGCTCTGGTCCGGCATTTCGAAATTCATACAAACCGGCGGGTATCAGCACCTGATCGGCTGCGCCAGTATTGAACTGAATGGGAATTTCAGCCGTGCGCATGGTATATTTGAGCAACTGAAGAAAAACCATTCGTCACTGTCTGCATTACAGGTAAAGCCACGGCTGCCCATACCTGCGGCAGAGTTACCCGACGGTCTGCTGCGGCTCCCACCTTTGCTCAAAGCCTATATCAACCTGGGCGCCAGAGTGGGCGGGCCGCCCTGCTGGGATCCGGATTTCGGGGTGGCGGATTTGTTCATGCACCTGAAAATAGAGAATCTACGCCCACGCTATGCCCGCCACTTCCGCCTCCAGCCCAGCCACCGTCAAGCGATGGCAATACCAGCTTAAACTCTGCAAATTCATCGCGCATTGCCTGATTGCCGTAGCGGTAATGCTTACCCTGCCCCTGCATAAACGCTATATGCGAAGGCTCTCCGGCTGGTGGTACCGGCGGCTGCTGGTAATAATGAACGTGCGGCTGGAGGTGCAGGGTGCGCGCCCTAAGGCTACCGTACTGGCGGTTTCAAATCACGTTTCCTGGGTAGACATCCTCATCTATGGGAGTCTTTTACAGCCGGCATTCGTATCCAAGGCCGAGGTTGCGAAATGGCCCATAGTGGGCGCGATTGCACGCGCCACACATACGATTTTTTTGCCGCGCGGCGCCTTCAAAACTCGCCAGACCTCAGACACCCTGGCCGCCACCCTGAAACAGGGCACCAGTGTCATGTTATTCCCCGAAGCCGCCACCAGTGACAGCGTAACGCCGGGGCGTTTCCATGCGCGTCTGTTTACCGCCGCGCTGGATCACGACTACGCAGTGCAACCAGTCGCGATACGCTATTTGCCAGAACATTTGCCAGAACAGCCGGGCATTGCCGGGCAACACCCCTGGGCAGCCTGGGTCAACGACGCAGGACTTGGCGGACATCTGAATAAGCTACTGCGATTACAGAAACTGAACGTCTCGGTTAGCTTCTGCGAAGCGATTTCACCCCAGGGCCACGACCGCCGCAGCCTGGCGCATGCCAGCCACAGCAGCATTACGGCGCAGCTTCAACCCTGACTGAGAATAACCTCGACGCGCCGGTTTTCGCGTCGGCCGGCCGCGGTTTCGTTGGAAGCCACAGGCCGTCTTTCACCAAAACCTTCGGTGCTGACACGCGTACCTTCAATGCCCCGCGTCAGCAGCGCATCGGTTACCGACTGCGCCCGCGCACGCGACAATTGCAGGTTATAAGTGCCCGTACCCTCACTGTCGGTATGGCCCTCCACGCGAATTGCATACATGGGGTTTTCCTGCAGGAAATTCGCCAGCTGGTCCATGATGCGCTGGGTGTAAAGCTTCAGATCGGCACTGTCGAAATTAAACAGTACTTCGCCCAGGGTCAGCACCAGCCCGCGACTGGTAAGACGCGGTTTGAGTTCAGCCAGCAACTGCTGCACCTGCCGCAGGCGCTGTTCCGCGGTTTGGGTGCGGCTGCGTGTTGTTTCGATACGCGCGCGCTCGCTGGCGGCCTGCTCACGTAATTCGCCGGCACAGCGCTGCGCCTCTTCGGCGCGTTGTCGCGCCTGCGCGGCCAAGCGTTGTGCGTCCTCAGCCTTGCGCAGCGCATTCTCGGCTTGCCGGGCGCGTGCGTCCAGTTCCAGGTCCAGAGCTTTTTGTGTTAACTCCTCGGCCCGATTCTCGGCGTTTTTCCTGCGCGCATTGGCACGTGCGGTTTTCGCCTTGAGCAGGCTCAGCTGCGCACGGTGCGTTTTTTCCGCTTCGTTTTCAGCGCGTTGCGCCCGGCTGAGAATTTCTTGCGCCTCGGCTACCGTAAGTGGCGCCAGGCGCACCACGCCTTCGTCACTCCTGATTTCAGCAACCGCGGTTTCGGCATCAACCAGCGCCGGGTTGGGCGCTGTGGCGCACCCGGCGAGTGCGCACAGGCCAACCAGCAGGCTCAGGGCGCGGAGGCGTTGCATCAACGAGACTCCCGCTGCTGCTCGTTCTCTTGTATGTTGCGACGCACGCGTGCCAGTTCATTTTCCGCGCGGTATGCGCTTTGGTCGGCCCGTTCGGCTTCGGCCACGGCCTGGGCGAGTTCGGCGTAGCCCAGCGCGGTTTCCGCCGCGTATCGCGCCTGCAGGTTATCGTTGCTATCGATGCGTTCCCGCGCCTGTTCCAGGGCTTTGCGCGCTTGGCGCATTTCTTCAGGCGCATACTGGCCGGCGCCTGCATTTTCCGCGCGGATAATTTCCGCGCTGGCAATGCCCATCGCATCCGTAGGCGGCGGCAATGTCGCGCAGCCCGCGGCAAACGACACGATCAGGAGCAGGCAGTTTACGGCTTTGGACGAGCGCACCACTTTATCTCCAAAACTCAGTATTGATGTAGAAATTCGACACGCTGCCTGCCCTGCTTCACTCCGCGCTCTGTGGGTTATCCTCGCCCGCAGCGCCTGCGACTACGGA
The DNA here is from genome assembly GCA_041688215.1 of Salinisphaeraceae bacterium. Lineage (GTDB taxonomy): Bacteria > Pseudomonadota > Gammaproteobacteria > Nevskiales > Salinisphaeraceae > JBDNIO01. Next base: position 3,165 of record JBDNIO010000127.1, read on the forward strand.
GGCGGTAACCCGCCGGTTTTTGCGCCGCCCGGCGTCTGTTGTGTTGTCGGCAATGGGCTGGGTCTGACCAAAACCCTGAACGGATAAACGCTGTTCGGCAATGCCCTGAGCAACAAGCGCCTGCGCCAGTGCCGCGGCACGCTGACGCGACACCGCCAGGTTATAGGCGCTGGCCTTTTCCTCGGGCGTTTGCGCCGCGAGGTCCGGGTTTTGTCCTACGAATGCCTCAAGATTGCTGCTCGAGGGCGGCGAGCTATCCGTGTGGCCGGCAATATCGAGGCTGTATCGCTGGTTGGCTTCAAGAAATTCTGCCACACGTTGGACCACGCCCTGTGAATCGCCGGTGAGCTGTGCAGTACCGAGTGCGAAACGGATGCTACCGAACTTTTCCGGTACCAATTGCTGGCCCAGCCAGCGGTTGTCTGCTTTCGCCTGAACGCGTTGCGCATTTTCCTGTTGATCCAGGGTGTGTTGCAGCTGGGCAAGCTCACCGAGACCGGACTCCACGTTGGCCTGGGCCAGCGCTATCTCGGCCCAGCGCGTCGCCATGTAACTGGCATGGTCCACTTGTGCCAGACGTTCGGGGTTTGCCAACGGTGCTTTTTTTATTTCTTCCCACGCAGCCTGTGCATCCGCAAGGCTGGCTTGCGCCTGGCCCAGTTCTTCACCGGCCACAGTTTGCGCCTGCGGCGCCTGATTGGCTTCGGTAACGGCCGCCTGTGCCCGCGTCAAAGCCTCGAAACCGGTAATCTTGTTCTCGTTATTGCGTTCAAACTGACGCGATAAATAGCGGGTGTCGTCACCGCGCGCAATCGCAAGTTCTGGCGCTGGCGGCGGGGGTGGCGGCACGGGATTGCCACGCAACAGGCCGCAACCGCCTAGCCCCATAGCCGCGATGGTTAGTACAAACAGTGTTGTTGGAGATTGTGTCGGCTTTTTCATTGCGCTTCCTCATTGCCTTCGACCGCGCCCTGAAATGCAGCACGCTTGCGCTCAACGGCTTCTTGCTGGGTCAGCGCCAATGCCAGGCGGGCGTCCACGGTGGCCTCTTCAACCAGGCGATCAATGCGACGCTTTTCGGCCGCGCTTATATCACGATGCTGGGTCGCCGCGTTGTACAGCAACCCCTGCGCCAAACCCAGGCGCCGATGCGCTTCACGCAACGCGGCCGGGGCCAGTTGCGCCGCGCCGGCGGCCTCGGCCTTTTGCACCATGGCCTGGGCGGGACGTAACTGGCTATTCTCTGGAATCTGCGGCGCACGTACATTGCCGGCGCACGCGGCCAGCAACATCAGTAAAACAATAAAAGGGACACTTGCGACCCTGCCCATGGCCTGCTCCTATGCAAGAAAATGGCCATTAGTCTAGCAGGATGCGCTTGCCGTTGCGGGGTTAATTCAGGCTGCCGCCCAATAATTTAAATGCTTGTGGGGTTCCTACGTCCTGCCATTTTCCCGTATAGACTTCGCCGCGCGTCTGGTTTGCCTCAATCGCCTGATACAACACGCGCGCCAGTGCGAAACGCGTGTCGGTTTGCGCGCTAAACAGCGTCGGCCGGTAGACGCCAATTCCGGTAAAAGTAAACAGGGGCGCCGTGCGGGTAACAACACCCTGCGCCAGCCCGAAGTCGCCTTGCGGATGGTGGGCAGGGTTTGGCGCGAGCACTAGATAACTGGTTGCATCGCTGTTTAACAGGGCACGCCGCAGCGTTTGCATCGGGTAGTCGGTAAGCACATCGGCATTGACCACCGCGAACGGCGCGTCGTCACCTAACAAGGAGATCGCCTGGCGGATGCCGCCGCCGGTATCCAGTTGCCCGGGGACTTCCCGCGAATAACTGATTTGCAGACCGTACTCGTGGCCACCGCCCAGGGTTTGCACGATCAGTTCCGCCTTGTAGGCAACGTTTATCACGACCTGTTCAAAGCCGGCCGCTGCAAGCGCCCGCAGGTGATGTTCGATTAAACGCCGTCCGGCGACTTTCAGCAGCGGCTTGGGCAGGGTATCGGTCCAGGGGCGCAGACGTTCGCCGCGCCCGGCGGCCAGGATCATGGCCTTCATCGGGCGGTGTAGTGATCGAGTATTTGCGCCAGCGGCGCCAACTCGGGGTAGTCCGAAACCACAGGCCTCAGGTAGGCCAGAAAGCGCGGCGCGTCCTGCAGATACTGCGGTTTGCCGTCGCGATGATGGATGCGGGCAAATATGCCGAGCACCTTCAGGTGTCGTTGCACTCCGATCCAGTCCACATCCTGCTGGAATTGTACAAAATCAGACGGAACTGGAAGGCCACGGTCGTGCGCGGATTGCCAATAATAACGTGTCCATTCGGTAACTTGTGCCTGCGGCCAGCTGATGAACGCATCCTTGAACAGCGAAAGCACGTCATAAGCAATCGGCCCAAAGCGTGCATCCTGAAAATCCAACACGCCGGGATTGGGCTGGCTACGCATCAGATTGCGCGGCATGAAGTCGCGATGCACGTAAACCCGGGACTGCGCCAGCGCTCGCTCTACAATGCGCTGAAAGACTGCATCCAGCGCCTGGCGTTCGCCAGCGCTCAGGCCAACCTGTAAATGCCGGGCAATAAACCAGTCCGGGAACAACTGCAATTCGCGCAATAGTTCGTGCGCATCGTACTCGGGAAGAACGCCCGCGCGGCTGGCTAGCTGCCATTCCAGCAGGGCGTGAATCGCGTCCCTGAACAGGGTATCGGCATTGTCAGTGTCGAGCACATCCAGATAAGTCTGCTTGCCCAGATCCGTGAGCAGCAGAAAACCCTGCGCTAAATCCTGCGCTACAATGCGCGGCACGTTGACTCCGGCTTCATCCAGGAGGCCCGCAATTCTTACGAAGGGTTCAGAATTTTCCTGTGCCGGCGGCGCGTCCATCACGATATGGGTGGTGTCTGCGTGGCGCACCCGGAAATAACGCCGGAAACTGGCATCCGCGGACGCGGGCGCCAGGCTGAACTCATCGCTGCCCAGCACTTTTTTCAGCCAGGTGTCTAGCTGTTCTAGTCGCAAGTCTTCCCGCTGTGGCGCTGATTCAGGCATCATGGTTTCTTTAATGGAAATGGCTCGCGTTGCACTGGCATTGCGACGGCACCTTTGCAGCCGCATAATCGGCCGGCGTACTCGAAAGTAGCTGTCGCACCCGGGAGATTGTAGCGATACGGGAGGACGCCGCAAATCGACATCTCAAAACTGGTTTCTAATATGGTTTCGGTCGCGCCGTGCTGAGATTTACCCGCCTGCCTGTCTTGCCCCGCCGCAGCGCTGTGTTCTGGCCGCTGCTTGCGCTGTTGGTCTCCCCCTGCGTGTTCGCCGAGGTCGAACCCTCACAACGCGCCGGACTTACAGTAACGCAAGCGCATGAATTCGCCTGCAGCATCAAGCCCATCATCCCCCCTGCTGCTGCCGATGCCAAGCCCACGCTCACGCTCACGGCCGACCAGGCCACGCTTGATGAAAACGGGCAAGCCAGCGCCAGCGGCTCGGTACGTCTGGAAAAGGATGGTCAGGCACTGGAAGCGCCCGAACTCAACTACAACCGCAAGACCAGCCGCGCCACCGCCGAAAAAGGCCTGCTTTATTACCGCCCCGGGATCAACTTGTCGGCCGAATCCGCCGACGTCAACATCAACGAAGAAACGGGGCGTTTTGGCAACACCCAGTTTGCGCTAACCGAAAACGGCGGCCGCGGCCACGCCGAGCGGGTAGAAAGCCTGGGCGCCGGCATGTTCGAACTGCATGTTGCCGATTACAGCACCTGCCCCGGCGAAAAAAAGGCCTGGCGACTGTCCGCAGAGAGAATTGAGCTGGATCAGCAAGAGGGCCGCGGCGAGGCGTTTGACGCCGTACTACGGGTGTTCGAGTGGCCGGTTTTTTATACGCCTTATATTAGCTTTCCTATTGACGATAAACGTCACACCGGCTTTCTACTGCCGGTAATCGGGCTATCGGGGCGCAACGGCTTCGAGTTGGCCACGCCCTACTACATCAATATTGCCCCCGGCCGCGATGCGACGGTAACGCCACGTCTGCTTACCAAGCGCGGGGTGCAATTAGGCGGCGAATTCCGTTACCTGAACCCGCATAGCGTGGGTCGTGTGGTCGGCGAGTACCTGCCCAGTGACAGCGCATTCGGCTCGGACCGCAGCCTTTTTCAGTTCGAGCACGTCGGCCGTTTCGGGCGCCACTTCGGCATTGAAGCCGATTACACGCGCGTCAGCGACGACGAATATTTTGAAGACCTCGGCAGTGACCTGAGCAGCACTTCGCAGTCGCAACTGGAGCGCGCGCTGGAACTGACTTTCGCCGCCACCGGCGTACGATTCTCGGCGCTGGTGCGAAATTTCCAGACCCTGGAAGACGACCGCGGCACGCAAACCTTCCGGCTGGAACCCTACGAACGCCTGCCGCAGGCGCAACTGTCGCTGAAATCGCCCACCGCGCCTTTATACGTGGGTCTGGACACGCAGTTCTCGAATTTTCAGCGCGACGACAGCGTCGACGGTCTGCGTTACGACGTACGCCCACGTCTAGGCCTGGGCACGGATCGCGGCTATTGGTATGCACACAGCGAGGCGAGTTACCGATATACCCGATATGCCCTGCGCGATACACCCACGGGTGCCGACGACACGCTGGACCGGCAAATCCCAAGCTTTTCTACCGAAAGCGGTCTGCGCTTTGAACGGCTATTGCAAAACGGCTGGCTACAAACGCTGGAGCCGCGCGTTTTCTATCTTTACAACGGCTTTGATGCGCAGGACGAGCTACCCGTATTCGATACCGGCATCCCGGATTTACGCTTTGACCGCCTGTTCTCGGATAATCGCTTCGTCGGCCGCGACCGTATCGGCGACGCTAATCAGGTGACCCTGGGTTTAACCTCGCGCTTTATCGACCCGGACGACGGCCGCACGGTGGTCAATCTCAATCTGGGGCGCATTTATGGCTTCAGCCCCATCGATGTGCGCCTGCCGCAGCGCTCGCCCATTGGCTTTGGCGAGCGCCATTCCGATATCGTCGCCAACGCCGAATACGCGCCACTACGCAACCTCTATAGCAGCCTGACCCTGCAATATGACCCCGAAGATGCTCGTTTCAACCGCGGCAGCGTGCGCGCCGGCTACCGGGATGATGCCGGCCGCAGACTGGATGTGGGCTACCGTTATTACCGCGATTTCAGGGCCGCCAGCGTGCAATCCCCCACGGGGCCGTTCGAAACCCTGGAACAAACCGACATCCTGCTGAAACTGCCCGTGTCGCAACGGCTAAAGCTGTTCGGGCGCTGGAACTATTCGCTGGAAAACAGTCAAAGTGTGCAGACATTGGGCGGGCTCGAATACCGCCCCAGTTGTTGCTGGGCCATGCGCGGCGCGTGGCAGCGGTTTGTCAGGAATCAAGAAGGCGAATACGACACCGGCATATTTTTCCAGATCGAACTCACCGGCCTGGGGCGCTTTGGCGACAACATCGAAAAACTATTAGATCGTGATACCGTAGATACAGACTCAGGCTTCAACGGATTTTTATACCCATGAAATACCCCCATTCAACCGCGCTGCTACTCAGCGTAATTGCGTTCGGCGCCCTGTTCCAACCCGCGTTCTCTGCCCAACCGCTGGATGAAATCGTTGCCGTCTGCGGCGAACGCATCGTCATGGAAAGCGAGCTCGAAGAGGCCGTACAACGCCTGCGCCAGCGCCTGGGCCCGGACGCACTCAGCCAGATGCCGCCGGACGACATCGTGCGCTCGCGTGTACTCGACCAGCTGATTCTCACCAGTCTGCAAACCGAACGCGCTGAAATCGCCGGCATGCGCGTCAGCGACACCGAACTCAACGCTGCGGTCGAGCGTCTGGCAAAGCAGAATGGAGTGAGCGTGGCTGATTTCACGCGTCGCCTCAAATCCGAAGGCATTAGCACCAGCGACATGAGGGCCAGGATGCGCGAGGAAATACTCATAGAAAAACTGCGCCAACGCGAAGTGGTTGAGCGTGTCGGCGTATCCGGCGAAGACGTGAACCGCTATCTGGAAAGCGAGGCCCTGCGTATCCAGGATGACCGCGAATACCATATCCGCCACCTGCTGATTGGCGTATCCGAAGGTGCGCCGGCCGCAGCCCTGCGCAGCGCCCAGGAGCGTATTCAGGCGTTGCGCGAGCGCGCGGCGTCAGGCGAAGATTTCGGCGACCTGGCGATTGCCTATTCCGATGGCCAACAGGCACTCAAAGGCGGTGATCTGGGCTGGTTGGCCGGCGGCTATATGCCCTCACTATTCTCCGATGTGGTGCCGCAATTAGAATCCGGCGAAGTCAGCAAAGTGTTTCGCGGCTCCAGCGGTTTTCACCTGATCAAGCTGGAAGGCGTGCGCACTGCGGGCGAAGAAAACATCGATGGCCCGGTCATGGTTAAAGAGGTCAAGGCGCAGCATATCCTGCTGAAACTCAACGAAATTCGGGATAACGAGCGGGCCAAAACTGAAATCGATCGCATTCAGGAACGTCTCTCTGCCGGCGATGATTTCGCCGAGCTCGCCCGGGCCGAATCCGATGACATGAGCACCGCCACCCAGGGCGGCGATCTGGGTTGGGTTGTGCCACGTCGCTATAGCCCGGATTTCGCCCGGCAACTGCAGCAATTAGGCCTGGATGAAACCAGCCAGCCTTTCAAAACTGATGACGGCTGGCACATCGTAAAAGTGCTGGAACGCCGCGAACGCGACAAAAGTGAAGAACAGCGCCGTTTCCGCGCGCGCCAGGCCATCGGCCAGCGCAAGCTGGAAGAAGAAAGCGCCATCTGGCTGCGCCGTCTGCGTGACGAGGCCTACGTGGAAGTCCGCATGGACGACTACCGCGGCGAAAACCCGAATACCGGCGACAACGGTTAAGCCCATTCTGGCGCAGCCGGTGACCCTGCCACGTATTGCGTTCACCCCCGGCGAACCCGCCGGCATCGGTCCGGACCTGGCGGTGCGTCTGGCGCAGCGCGACTATCCGGCGCGCATTGTTGCGATAAGCAACACGGATCTATTACAGCAACGTGCCGAGCAGCTGGGTATGCCCTTGAAGATTCTGCAGGTCGATGCCGACGACGAACTTCAGCCTCAGCGCGCGGGTACCCTGCAGGTACTCAACCAGCCCCTGCCGGCAGCGGCAATACCAGGTCAGCTGAACAAAGACAACGCGCAATTCGTCCTGAGCACGCTGGATCAGGCGGTTGACCTGTGCTGTTCAAAGCGCTGCGACGCGCTGCTCACCGGCCCTGTAAACAAAGCGATTATCAACGACGCCGGCTTCGATTTCAGCGGCCATACCGGCTATCTTGCGCAGCGTTGCGGTTCAGGCGAGCCGGTGATGATGCTGGCCACACCGGGCCTGCGTGTGGCACTGGCTACGGTACATATTCCCCTGCGCGATGTGTCGCAGGCGCTGACCCAACCAGGTTTGCGCCATTGCCTGAATGTATTGGACCAGGATTTGCGCAAGCGTTTCGGTATTAGCGCTCCCAGAATTCTGGTAGCCGGGCTCAATCCCCACGCCGGCGAAAGTGGCTACCTGGGGCGCGAGGAAATCGACACCATCGAGCCGGTACTCGAAGAGTTGCGCGCCGCCGGCATGAATCTGCAAGGACCCCTGCCCGCGGATACGCTGTTTACCCCGGACAATCTCGCCCACTGCGATGCGGTGCTGGCCATGTTTCATGACCAGGGCCTACCGGTAATCAAGCATCTGGGTTTTGGCAATACCGTGAATGTGACGCTGGGCCTGCCGATTATCCGCACCTCGGTTGACCACGGCACGGCGCTGGACCTGGCCGGTACTGAACAGGTTAAGAGCGGCAGCTTGCAGGCCGCGCTCGACATGGCGGTCGCCCTGGCCCGGAACAGCCGGACCTGACGCATGCCCGCAAGAAAACGCTTTGGCCAGAATTTTCTGCACGATCCGGCGATCATCAGCCGCCTTGTCGACATTATCAATCCGCAACGCGGCGACAACATTATTGAAATTGGCCCCGGCCGCGGCGCCCTGACCTTACCCTTGCTGGAGCGGGTGGATTTGCTGCAGGCGATCGAACTGGACCGCGACCTGATCCCCTTGCTGGAACAACGCTTTGCCGCCACGGGCAAGCTAAAGCTGCATCAGGCCGATGCGCTGCGGGTGGACTACGGCGAACTCGCCCAGGGCCAAGCGGTACGCCTGATCGGCAATCTGCCGTACAACATTTCCTCGCCATTGCTGTTTCATCTGTTGGCAAGCCAGGCGCATATTCTGGATATGCACTTCATGTTGCAAAAAGAAGTGGTGGATCGGCTGATTGCTGTGCCCGGCACGCGCAGTTATGGCCGCCTGACCGTTGCCGTTGCGGCGCGCGCCAGCGCCAGCCATGTTTTGGATGTTGGGCCGGGGGCGTTTACGCCGGCACCCAAAGTGAATTCAGCGGTGGTGCGACTCGTGCCGCGCCCGCCGGATTTCGAGATAACAGATAGCAAGGTATTTAATCGTCTCGTAACCCAGGCTTTTTCACAGCGGCGCAAAACTCTGCGCAACGCACTTTCCGGGTTACTGGAGGATGACGATTTCAGCGCCACGGATATAGACTCTGGCTTGCGGGCCGAGATGCTCGCCCCGGCGCAGTTCGCGTCGTTGGCGAATCGTGTGGCGAATAAAACCGCCTGAGAAACCGGCCCGGGCCAGAGGGGCTGCTAAAAACGCAGTTTTTGCAGCCCCCGATTGGCACAGGGATGTGCCAACATTTTCTAGCACTACAAGTGCTTGAAAATGGGCTCTTGTGCCATGACATTCGCCAAAAAAGGATGACTACTACCGCCAAACCCGTTTCAATACAGATTCTTACAGCAATAAAGAAAGGATTTGTATATGGCAGCAGTCATCCCAAGCAAGATTCTTGGTCTTCGGGGCCAATGCGTCAAGTCCGTAGACTGGGACGTCGAGCACGAGCGTTTGGTATTTCACTGTGAGCGGGACGCCCGATACATTCCGGTCGATCACCGCACCGGAGCACGCGGCACCGTCAATCGACGTCTTCGTCGAGAAGTGCAGGATTTGCCGTTGTGGAGCCGGGCGCCCTGGATAATTTGCGGTATCTGGGCGTGGATGAAGTCGCACGGGCTAAAGGCCACGACTATCTCACCATTGTTCATGACCTGGACTCGGGCGATTTGCTATGGGTAACCGAAGGCCGGACCAAGGCGGGGTTACTCGATTTCCTGGACCGTCTCGATGAGGACGTGGCGCAAGGCATTGCGGCGGTCGCCATGGACATGTGGTCGGCGTTTGCGTACGCCGTCGCCGAGTCGCTGCCCCGCGCCGAGATCGTCTTTGACCGCTTCCATGTGATGCAAAATTATTCCAAGAGCCTGCCCCGGACCCCGATCCGGGGTCATCGATCAGGTGCGCCGATCTGAATTCAGGCAGGCCAAAGCGCAGGACAAGCCCACTGGGAGACTGTCTCAAAAACTGTGTAACTTTCCCGCCGACGTAAAAATGCCAGTGCCTGTTCGCCATCACGCACCACGTCCATATCTATCGCCAGGTTACTTTCGCGCAACACCTCCTGGGTAAGTCTGATATCGGCAGGATTGTCTTCGACCAGCAGTATGCGGCGGTGCTTCATGCGATTACCCTTGTTGCTCTTGATGCGAAATGGTTGCTGCCTTGATACAACAAGCCAGCTCCATAGTGTAATTTAGACATCATAACGCGAGGTCCCCCCTTATTTATCGGCTGGGTTTGCACATTCTTAAAGATCATATCCCGCCCGGAACATATACCCAAAAGTACCCATGCAACATGACCTAAGACGCGGTGCGCGCTATGCCATTGCTGCTGCCGCCGCGCTGGCCAGCGCCGGTGCAATGATCAAACTGGCCGCGGCCGACCTGTCCAACGTTATGGTGGTGTGGTTGCGCAGCCTGTTCGGGTTGCTCTTGCTTGCGCCCTGGATATTACGCAACGGCATGCGCGGGCTGAAAACCCGGCGGGTCGGTGTGCACCTGCTACGCGCCGGCTTTGGCCTGTCTGCCATGTATTGTTTCTTTTATGCCATTTCGCAACTGCATCTTGCCGACGCAGTACTTCTGAACTACAGCCAGCCGCTGTTTATCCCGTTTATCGCATGGATATGGCTGGCGGAGCGCCCGGCGGCGCGGATTTATCCCGCGGTTCTGATCGGCTTTATCGGGGTTGCCTTCATCCTGAAGCCGACGCTGGGGCTGGTTTCCCCGGCCGGCCTGGCGGGGCTTGCCTCCGGCATGTTCGCAGCCGTGGCCATGGTCTGCATCAGACGCATGTCGGATACGGAACCCGCGGTGCGCATCGTGGCTTACTTCATGATTTTTGCCACGCTGATTTCGACCCTGCCAGCGCTGCTGTTCTGGCAAACGCCTAATGTCTACAGCCTCGCTGCTATGTTCGCGGCCGGCTTGTTTGCCACGCTGGGGCAGTTATTACTCACCCGGGCCTATGCGCTGGCGCAGGCCGCGCATGTGGGTTCGCTGGTGTATACGGCGGTGATCTTCGCTGCGCTATGGGGCTGGATCGTCTGGGGCGAGCTGGCCGATGCCTACAGTGTATTCGGCGCCGGGCTGGTTATTCTGGCTGCGCTCCTGGTGGTGTTCGTGCGCCGGGGCACCAAGGCCTAGTCTGGCGGACGTAGCTCCAGATACTCGATATCACGCTCGCGCAATGCGCCCAGCAATTGCCTGTAAGCCCCGGCCGCGCTGGCAGCAAGTCCGCGCAAGCCGAATTCAATGGCGCGACGCCCGGTGGCATTAGGCAGGCAGGATAACCGCACATCGGGCCAGGCCTGCATGACTGCGTTCATCACGTCGACGAGTTCGCTTTCCGGGGTATTCAGCGCCTCGAGCAGATATTCCTGCCTCAGCTCGGCCTGACGCAAATCGGGATAGCAGTGGTCCAGCACCCACTCAACCATCGGCCAGGCCATGCTGGGAAAGCCCGGCACAAAATGGTGGTCGCGCAGACGAAAACCGGGCACGCGGTTCACCGGGTTGGGAATCAGATGCGCGCCCACCGGCCATTCCACCATGTGAATACGTTGCGGGTAGGTCTTTTCACCAAAGGCGTCCTCAAGCTCGGCCCGGCCTTCGGCGTTGATTTCCAGTTCTACCCCGGCGGCAGCCGCAGCGCACTGGCGGGTGCGGTCGTCCGGGGTTGCGCCAATGCCGCCAAATGAGAAAACGATGTCGTTGCCTGACAGGCTCCAATCCAGAATGGACTGCAGGCGTGCGGCATCGTCGCCGACCGTCAGCGCCCAATCCAGGTCCAGGCCGCGCGCGTGCAGTAGCTCGATAACTTTCGGCAGGTGTTTGTCCTGGCGTTTGCCGGTGAGTAGCTCGTCACCAATTAGTAAAACGCCGAACCCCGTACGCGACTGACTCATTCGGTCATTAATTATTACTGCGGCTCCGGAATCCAGCCAAATTGTTGAATCGCACCGAAGATATCGGTTTCGGTAGTAATACCGACCATTTCGCCGTCTTTTTCCACCAGCAGGCGGCTGATGTTCTTCTCGGAAATTACATTGGCGGCTTCGTGCAAATGGGTATGCGTCGGCACGGTAACCACCGGGCGGCTGCAGATCTGGCCCACGTTAAGGTCGGTCGGGGATTTATTGTCCTTGACGATCTTGGTGACGATATCGCGCCGCGTCATAATGCCCCACACACCCTCGGCGTTCGGTTCTACCACCAGCGAACTCACATTCGACTGGCGCATCATGTGCATGGCGTCATGCACACTGGTAGCGTCGTCCACGGTAATCAGGGTGCGCGTCATTACATCGGACACGGTATGCGGCGTGCGGCCCGAGGCAATCATTTCTTCCATGGGCTGCAACAGACGGCGGATTTCGCGCTGCTTGCGTTCGCGCGCCAGCTTGTCGGCGCGCTGTTTGCGCTGCGCTTCCAGGTCAATGCCGCCTTTCATTTGTTCGATCAGCGCGTCGGCGAATTCCTTGGTACCGACTTCGGTAGCGCCTTCCATATTGCGCGCGAAATCGTAGGTCACGATCTTGTCGGCGAGCACTTCCGGGTAGGCCAGGCTGATCAGATCCGCGGCTTCCTGCCAGCCGATGTATTCAAGCATCATCACGCCGGAGAACAGCAACGAGCCGGGGTTAACCTTGTTCTTGTCGGCGTACTTGGGCGCGGTGCCGTGGGTGGCTTCGAATACGGCGATGTTGTCGGACATGTTCGCGCCCGGCGCAATGCCGATGCCGCCGACTTGCGCGGCCGCGGCGTCGGAAAGATAATCACCAGTCAGGTTCATCGTGGCGAGTACGTCGAAATCGTCCGGACGCAATAACATCAACTGGAAAATAATGTCGGCAATGCGGTCCTTGATAACGATCTTGCCTTCCGGCTGGCGACCGTTGTATTCGCTGTAAAGCTCATCTTCGGTAATCGTGCAGTCGCCGAATTCCGCGCGTGCAACTTCGTAACCCCAGGCGCGGAAAGCGCCCTCGGTAAACTTCATGATGTTGCCCTTGTGCACCAGGGTTACCGATTCGCGGCCGTTGTCGATCGCGTATTGAATGGCCTTGCGCACCAAACGTTTGCTGCCGAATTCGGAGATGGGTTTAATGCCCAGGCCGGCTTTGTCGAAGAATTTCGCACCCATTTCCTCGCGCAGGAATTTGGCGAGTTTTTCGTTTTCTTCAGTGCCGGACTGGTATTCGATACCGCAGTAAACATCTTCTGTGTTCTCGCGGAAAATGACCACGTCCACCTTGCCGGGGTCTTTCAGCGGCGACGGCACACCCGCGTAATGGCGCACCGGGCGCACGCAGACGTACAGATCCAGTTCCTGGCGCAGCGATACATTCAAGGAACGAAAGCCCTCGCCTACCGGCGTGGTCAACGGGCCTTTGATCGCCACCCATAAATCCTTGATGGCTTCCAGCGTTTCGGCCGGGAAATAGTCGCCATCATAAATTTTGGCGGCCTGTTCACCCATGAACAGCTCGGCCCAGTGCACCTTGCGCTTACCGTTATAGGCCTGTTCGACCGCGGTATCCCAAATGCGCAGACAGGCCTTGGTAATGTCCGGGCCGATGCCATCGCCCTCAATATACCCGAGTATGGGGTTATCTGGCACCTGCAGCTGGTTGTCTTTAACTGTGATTTTCTCGCCGGTTTCCGGGAGTTGGATGTGCTTATAGGCCATGCCGTGCTTGCTCCTGCTTCCTGTTTATCTGGGCCGCGGCGCCAATGCGCGCGATGTGGGTTGAGAGTTTAACATCCGTTTCTTACGCGTTTTCGGCGTATTTACGATCACGCGTGTGCATAAAAAACGCCCGGACGGCTAAAATGCCGCACGGGCGTTGATTTTTCAGCGCTGTTGAATCTAGCCGTCTTATCAGGCCGTCTGCTTGCTGGCCGCCTCTTTGAGCATTTTATCCAGCTCGCCGGACTGATACAGGTCTATGATAATGTCCGAGCCGCCCACCAGTTCGCCGTTTACAAACAACTGCGGAATGGTCGGCCAGTCGGAATACAGCTTCACGCCCTGACGATAAACCTCTTCATCGTCAAACACATTTACCGAGGCAAACGGCACATTGCAGGCATTGATGGCCTCGGCCGAGCGTGCGGAAAAACCGCATTGCGGAAAATCGGGGGTTCCCTTCATATACAGAATAATCGGGTTGGATGCAACTTCCTGTTTAATGGTTTCCAGGGCTTCTGCTGTCATAACTTGAACCTCAATAGAAAAATTGGTGGCGCGTGGTTTTCGCGGCCGGCGGCCATTGTACCGCATTTGGGCAACCCCGGGCGCGCTCGCCCGGTTTAAGAATCACCCCAGCCCCCGCCGCCGGGTGAGCGCACACACAATACATCACCGGCTGTTACGGTTGCGCTACATTTGGGTGAAAGTTGTTCGCCATTGAGCCGGTTTTCGCCCGTCTGGCCTGGCTTGCCGCCGTTCAGACCCCAGGGTGGATGCCGACGGCGTTCGGTGAGCAGGGTAAACCGTGCGGGGCCGAGAAATTCTATTTCGCGCTCGATGCCGTCGCCTCCGGGGTGTTTACCGCCACCGCCGGAGTTTGCTCGGACCGCGTAACGTTTTACCCGTAGCGGATAAACGCTTTCAAGCACTTCAATCGGGGTATTCAGGGTATTGGTCATGTGTGCCTGGCGCGCATGCAGGCCGGGGTAACGCGGCCCGCCGCCCAGCCCGCCACCCATGGTTTCGTAGTAATCCCAGGTATTTTTTCCTTCGTGCCAACCCATGGCCAGGTTATTCATGCCGCCGTAGGCGGCCGCGGGAATTTGCTGTGGTACAGCTTGCGCCAGCGCGCCAAGCACTGCGTCTACTACGCGCATGCTGGTTTCCACGTTGCCGGCGGCGACCCCGCCAGGAGCTTGCGCGTTCAGGAACGAACCTTTAGGTACGTCCAGCTCGATATCCATAAATGCGCCGGCGCAGCCGGGAACCGCATCCGGCATCAGGCATCGGAACGCATAGTAAACCACGGCCGCGGTAACCGACACCGGGCAATTGATATTGCCCGCAGCTTGCGCGGCGCTGCCCGTAAAATCTACCTGCATGTGGCCGTTTTTCGCGGTGATGCGGCAGGCTACGGGCAAATCCTGATTGCCCTGGCCGTCGTCATCCATAACATCGGTGAACGCGTACTCGCCGTCCGGGATTTCAACCAGCGCCGAGGCGGCCAGATTACGCGCGTAATCGTTGTAGGCGGCGAGCCGGCGCAGGAAATCATCCGCGCCGTGGGCAACTATAAGCGCGCCAAGGCGTTCGCAGCCCAGGCGATTGGCGCCGATCTGGGCGGAGAAATCCCCGCGCGAGATATGCGGGTTCCGCATGCCGGCCATGAGTTTATCGAACAAGCTCTGGTTGATCTCCCCCGCGCGCAACAAGTACTGCGGGTCAATCACAATCCCCTCTTCCTCCAGACGCGTGGACAGCGGCATGGAGCCGGGCGAATCCGCGCCGATGTCCGCGTGATGTGCGCGATTGGTGGCAAACGCCACCAATCGATCATCGGCGAATACCGGCGCAATAAGCGTGACATCCGGCAGATGCGTGCCGCCTTTATACGGATTGTTCAGCACCACCATGTCGCCGGGCGCCCATTCAATTTCCGCAACAATCCCGGCCATCGCGTAAGCCATACTGCCCAGGTGTACGGGGATATGCGCGGCCTGTGCCGACAAGCGGCCTTCGGCGTCAAATACCGCGCAGGAGAAATCCAGCCGATCGCGGATATTGGGCGAAAACGAAGCGCGTTGCAGCAGCGCGCCCATTTCGTCGCACACCGCGCTGATGCGGCTGGCGAACAAGCCCAGCGCAATGGCATCCGGGGCAGATTGTAAGGTCGGCTCGCGCATTGATCTGTGTCATTTGGTTTCGTTGGAAACCAGGGCATTATAGCGCAAGCAGGCAAAGTCGTTTAAGCGGATGTTTGAAAAATCCCGCCAAGGCCCCATGCTTATTAGTGTCGACTTCATTCACGCAACACGAAGGATAATGTTATGGCATTTGAGTTGCCCGACCTCCCCTACGATTACGACGCGCTGGAACCCTATATTGACGGCCGTACCATGGAAATCCATTACGGCAAGCACCACAACGCTTACCTGACCAAGTTCAATGACGCGATCAAGGACACCGAGCTCGCCGACAAGGACCTGAAAGACATCCTCGCCCAGGCCGGCAAGCAAGGCGGCGGCGTTCGCAACCAGGGCGGTGGCTATTACAACCACATCGTCTATTGGAACAGCATGTCCCCCAACGGCGGCGGCCAGCCAGACGGCAAGCTCGCCCAGGCAATTGATGACAGCTTCGGCTCGTTTGACGAGTTTAAGGAAAAATTCACCAGTGCCGCTACCGGCCTGTTCGGCTCCGGCTTTGTCTGGCTGCTGCCCAACAACGGCAAGCTCGACATCGTGCAAACCCCTAACCAGGACAATCCGTTAATGGATGTGGTCGACGCCAGCGGCGAGCCCATCATGGGTCTGGACGTTTGGGAGCACGCTTATTATCTGAAGTATCAGAACAAGCGCCCTGAATACGTCGAAAACTGGTGGAATGTCGTTAACTGGGACGGCATCGGCAAGAAGTTCGACGAAATCGGTTAAAATATAAGCTAAACCTGAAAATAAACCAATAGCATCAGCCCCGTCGTGCCCGGTATGTATGGGACACGACGGGGCTTTTATTTTTCACGCCATGCACGAATCAAAACTGATACCCACCTATAACCGCCAGCCCGTGGCCTTCACCCACGGCGAAGGCGCCTGGCTGTGGGACGAGCAAGGCCGGCGCTACCTGGACGCACTTGCCGGTATCGCCGTGTGTGTGCTCGGCCATAACCATCCGCGCATTACCGCCGCGATTCAGGAACAAAGCGCGCGCCTGCTGCATACCTCCAATCTGTACAGGATTCCGTTACAGGAAGAACTGGGCGCCCTGTTGTGCAAGCACGCGCAGATGGACGCCGTATTCTTCGGTAATTCCGGCGCAGAAGCCAACGAAGCCGCCATTAAACTCGCGCGCTTACATGGGCACAGACGCGGCATCTCCAATCCCAAAATCATTGTCATGGACGGCGCTTTTCATGGCCGCACGCTGGCTACGTTGGCCGCCACCGCCAATACCAAGGCCCAGGCCCAGGCCCAGGCCGGGTTTGAGCCCCTGCCCGAAGGCTTTATTCGCGTGCCGTTCGGCGACGCCCAAGCTGTGCACGCACACGCGCACAACGCAGACATCGCAGCCGTGCTGGTTGAGCCCATCCAGGGCGAAGGCGGCGTGCGCGTACCGCCCGCGGGCTATTTGCGCGAACTACGCGAAATCTGTGACCAGCAACAGTGGCTGCTGATGCTGGACGAAGTGCAAACCGGTGTGGGTCGCACCGGCGCCTGGTTTGCGCATCAGCATGAACACATCACACCGGACGTAATGAGCCTGGCCAAGGGCCTGGGCGGCGGCGTACCGATTGGTGCCTGCCTGGTTGCAGGCAGCGCGCGCGACCTTTTTGGCGCGGGCAGCCACGGTTCCACCTTCGGCGGCAACCCGCTGGCCTGTGCCGCGGCATTGGCCGTATTAAATACTATTAAAGATAATAGTTTAATTGCGCATTCTTCCAAACTGGGTGAATTGATAAAAGACCAGTTTAGAACGCAGCTTTCGGACGTTGCCGGCGTAACCGAGGTGCGTGGCTGCGGCCTGATGCTGGGCATTGAACTGGACCAACCCTGCCCAGTATTGGTGGACAGGGCGCGCGAACAGGGTCTGCTAATCAACGTCGCCGCCAGCAATGTAATCCGCCTGTTACCACCGCTGATTCTCGAGCCGCCGCAAACTGATTTACTGGTGACTACACTCGCCGCCTTAATCCGCGAATTCTGCGCGGGGGATACGCCATGACACGCCATTTTCGTACACTAAATGATCTGAACGCCGACGAAGCCGCGGCGCTGATTGCCCGCGCCATCGACATGAAAGCCGCAGGGGTTGGCGAGCGCGCAACAATGACCCTGCCCGGCCGCACCCTGGGTATGATTTTCGAAAAAGCCTCTACCCGCACCCGGGTTTCCTTCGAAACCGGCATGGCGCAACTGGGCGGCCACGCCATTTTTCTGGCCCCGGAGGACACCCAGCTCGGCCGCGGCGAAACCGTGGAGGATACCGCGCGGGTACTTTCACGCCTGGTGGACGCGATCATGATTCGCAACCATTCCCAGGCCGTGCTGGAACGCTTCGCGCGCCTGTCCAGCGTGCCAGTAATCAATGGCCTGACAGACCGTTTTCATCCCTGCCAGTTACTTGCGGACATGCAAACCTACCGAGAACACCGCGGACCCATCGCCGGGCGCACCGTTGCCTGGGTGGGGGACGGCAGCAATATGTGCCATTCCTATATTCACGCGGCCAAACTGTTCGGCTTTGTGTTGCGAATCGCCGCGCCGGACAGCTACCAGCCCGAGGCCGAATTACTCGCCGCCCATCCCGGCGTGATACTGGCCGATAACCCCGAAGATGCGGTTGCGGGGGCCGATTTGGTGGTTACCGATACCTGGACCAGCATGGGCCAGGACGAAGACCGTGCAACGCGGCTCGAAGCGTTTTCGGCGTATCAGGTCAATGCCGGACTTATGGCACAGGCCGCGCCGGACGCGGTATTCATGCATTGCCTGCCGGCGCATCGCGGCGAAGAGGTGACTGACGAGGTGATGGATGGCCCCCAGAGTCTGGTGTGGGACGAGGCGGAAAATCGCCTGCACGCGCAAAAATCCCTGCTGGAATTTTTAATCGCTGGCTGAAACGCCCGCAATCACCAGGGAATATGCAGCGTCTGGGGCTTCCAGATGCGCCTGCAAGTCCAGTCCGGCGCCGGAAAGCGTTGCGGCAAGCGAGGCCTGCGTAAATTTGCGGCTGACTTCAGTCAGGATTTCCTCCCCGGCTTCAATTTTGATTTGGGCATCAAGTTTCCCCAGCCGCACGGTTTGCCCCTGCGCCGCGCGCAGACGCATCTCGATGCGTGATTCATCGGCATTGAACAATGCAAGATGGCTGAAGTTTTCGACCGGAAAGTCCGCATCCAGCTCACGATTGAGCACATTCAGCACGTTCAGGTTAAAGCGGGCGGTGTGGCCCTCGGCGTCGTCGTAGGCGGCTTGCAGTATCTGTTCATCCTTGATCCGGTCCGCGCCCAGTAACAGGCTGTCCCCCGGGCGCATGAGTGCGCGCACCTCGGACAATATGACTTGCGCGGCGTCCGGCTCGAAATTTCCGATGGTGCCGCCCAGAAACGCGATCAAACGCCGGCCCTTTTCAGGCAAGGGCAGATTCGCAAGCCCACCGTTGTAGTCACCCACCAGGCCGCGCACGATGAGCCAGGGGTAGTCGGCCACCAACGCGCCGGCGCTGGTCATGAGCATCTCTTCGGCCACATCAAACGGCCAGTAGACACAGTGTTGTTGTTGCTGTGCACAGGCGTCGAGCAGATGCCGGGTTTTACGCGCACTGCCGCTGCCGAGTTCAATCAGATGGTCGGGCCGGCCATATTCAATAATCTGCGCGGCATGTTCCTGCAACAGCGCCTCTTCTGTACGCGAGGGATAATATTCGGGGGTTTGGCATATCCGCTCGAATAACCGCGAGCCAATTTCATCGTAGAAATATTTGGGCGGCAAACTGCGGGGCGGCGTCAGCAGCCCGGCTTGCACGTCCTGCGCCAGAGTCGGCACTTCGCGCGCGGCCGAAACCGGCATACAAAAAAGTCTGGGTGTTGGTTGCATAGGACCAAGGTTGGGGGCTGGCAGCGGTTTAGGCTACCATCGGGCGTTCATTTTGCCCATTAGGGTTAATCACTAGTTGCTTATGTGTCGTATCGCTGCGTATTTAGGACCGCCATTGGCCCTGGGCGCTTTCATGCGTAAGCCAGA
>JBDNIO010000128.1:0-13150 GCA_041688215.1 Salinisphaeraceae bacterium
GTTCTACGAATTGCTGGAATCCGAAAACCTCAACGAAGCCGAGCAGGCCAAGCTGGAACGCGACTTCTCCACCGAAACCCAGGTAATCAAGCGCGAGGACCGGCTGGAAACCATCGCCCAGGACATCGTTTACCACTTCCCACGCCGGGGTTATCTGGGCAAGGGCATGGTGATTTCGGTGGACAAGTACACCGCAGTGCAGATGTACAACAAAGTGCAGGCGAATTGGAAAGTCGAGATGACGCGGCTGGTCGGCGAGATCGGCAAAACCACCGACGAACTTAAAAAACAGCGCATGAAAACCGCGTTGGCATTTATGAAGTCTACGGATATGGCCGTGGTTATTTCGCACGAAGCCGGCGAACAGGAAAAGTTCACCAAGCAGGGCCTGGACATTAAGCCACACCGGATGCGCATCGAGTCCCTGGACAAGGAAGGCCAGGACATCGAGGCTAACTTCAAAGACCCGGAAAACCCGCTGCGGCTCGTATTCGTGTGCGCTATGTGGCTAACCGGTTTCGACGCGCCCACGCTAAGCACCCTGTATCTGGACAAGCCACAAAAAGACCACACCCTGATGCAGACCATCGCCCGCGCCAACCGCGTAACCGGGCATTTGATTAACGGCAAGAAAAAGATTCACGGCGAGGTGGTGGACTACTACAACGTATTCCGAAACATGAGGCGGGCGCTGGCCGACTACGCCGAGGGCAACGACGACGAAGTACCGGTAAGGGAAAAATCGGAACTGTTCGTGCTGCTGGACGACTCGCTGGAGCAGGGCGCGGACTTCCTGAAAGAAAAAGACATCGACCTGAAAGCACTCATCGGCGGCGACTCCACGTTCAAAAGCCTCAATGCGTTCGACCAGTACGCCGACACGCTGTTAAGCAATGACGGCTGGCGGCGTAGTTTCAACGTCTACGAAAACACTATTTCCGCGCTGTATGAAGCCTGCAAGCCGGAAATACTCGGCGAAAAGAGGCGCCCGCTGGTTTACGCGTTCCAGTACCTGCGCGGCGTAGTCGACGGCAAGATCAACGATCAGGACGTGGACGCCTTGCGCCAGCAGATCAGCAACCTGCTGGACATGAGCGTAGTAACCGATCGCAAGGACATCAAGGAAGATCGCGAGAAGTACCAGATCGTGCAGCGGGGCAAGCAATGGGACTTACGCAAAATCGATGTCGAGAAGCTACAGGCCGAGTTCAAGACAAAGCCCTATAAGCACATTGAAATTGAAGACCTGCGCGCCTTCATCGCTGCTAAGCTGGAAGAAATGCTCGATCGCAATAGTACGCGCACCCCCTTTGCCCAACGGTTCGCCGAGATTATCGACCGCTATAATTCAGGCGGTGCGAACGTGGAGCAGTATTACGAAGAACTCACAGAATTCGCCGCCGGATTGGGTAAGGAAGAAGAACGCCACATCCGGGAGGGGCTGAGCGAAGAAGAACTCGAATTGTTTGACGTGCTGCAAAAGGACGGGCTGATGAAAGCCGAAGAACAGCAGGTCAAACTTGCCGCGCAGGCCCTGCTAAGGCGGCTGCGCGAGGAAGACCCCCGAGTGCTGGTGGAAGGCTGGCACAAGGACTCAAAAACCCAGCGCAGCGTGAGGTCTGCGATGGAAGAGGTGCTTGACGACGCCTTACCGGAATCCTACAACCGCCGGGATTTTTCTATGCGCTCGGATACGGTCTTTGAATTATTGGTTGCGCAGGCGGTAAATGAGGACCGGCATGCGGCCTGAATTGCTGTTGGCCGAATAATCAGTCTGACGACACATAAAAAGTCTGCTGGAATTGCAGCGTTTTAACTGGGCCGCCTTCCGGAGTTACCGACAAATCGAAGATTAGTGTCTGCTCATTCTTTACGTTTGTTTGCGCCATATAATCGATAGCGCCTGCCTCTTTTACTTGCCGGAAATTCAGGGGCTTTTTGTTGCCGAACAGGTCACGCGCGCTGCCGGTAACGCGGGCCGGGACCGCATTCAACACGGTGTCGGTTTCAGGTTGCTGAACGTTTACGATAAGCACGATGTTATCGGCGCTGCGTTTGAGGCCAACACGTTTGGCAATTTCCGGGGTAAGGTTTTCACTATGCAGCGCGTTGTAGTGAATAACGTAGTCGCCGACGCGGGTTTCGCCCCCCACGGCAAGCCCGGAAATCAGGCTTAGCGCGAGCGCCGCCGCAATTGATACAAGGCGATTTCGCCCAGCAGGTTGGGCAGCATGCGCATGCCCCAGGTGCTGCGGTGGGCATGGTTGACGAGGTGACGGCGTGTGATGTCGATATGCTGGTTTCGGCATAGGTTTTCGAAGTCGTGAACCGTGCACAGGTGGATGTTGGGGGTATCGTACCACCGATTCGGTAGCGCCCGGGACACGGGCATCGTGCCTTTTAGCGCGAGTGTGAAGCGCGGTTTCCAATGGCCGAAGTTCGGAAAAGTGACGACGCTTTCGCGGCCTATACGCAACATTTCATCGATGAGTTGATCCGGGCGTTGCACTTCTTGCAGTGCGCCGGTCATCAACACGAAATCAAAGCTGTTGTCTTCGAACTGGGTAAGGCCGGCGTCCAGATCCAGTTGCAGTACGTTTACGCCGCGCGCCACGCACTCCACGACATTATCGGGGTCGATTTCCAGGCCGTATCCTTGTACGCGATGTTCGGCTTGTAGATGGGCGAGCAGGGTGCCGTCGCCGCAGCCCAGGTCCAGCACGCGGGCGCCGGCGGGCATCCAGTCGCTGATGATTTTCAGATCGGCGCGTAACATTAAGGATTCACCTCATCGGCCACGCGGGACATATAGGCGGACAAGGTGCGCACGTAATGCGGCAGGGTCATCAGAAAATCGTTATGGCCCAGGTCTGATTCGATTTCCGCGTAGCTGACGGTTTTCCCGGCATCGACCAGCGCATCCACGATTTCACGCGAGCGTGGCGGCGAAAAGCGCCAGTCGCTGGTGAACGACACCACCAGGAATTTTGCACTGGCCGGTTTGAAGGCTTGCGCTAAGTCACCGTCGTGTTCAGCCGCCGGGTCAAAATAATCCAGGGCTTTGGTCATCAACAGATAGGTGTTGGCGTCGAAGCGGTCAACAAAGGACGCCCCCTGGTGACGCAGATAGCTTTCGACTTGAAATTCCACGTCGAAACCGTAATTGATACGCCCCTCACGCAAATCGCGCCCGAATTTGGCGCGCATGGCCTCATCCGATAAATAGGTGATGTGGCCAAGCATACGTGCAAGCATTAGCCCCAGGCGGGGAACAACGTCGTGGTCGTAGTAGCGGCCGCCGTGGAAATCGGTGTCGTTGATAATGGCCTGGCGCGCGATCTCGTTAAACGCGATGTTCTGCGCCGAGAGTTTGGGCGCCGCGGCGATAACCAGCGCGTGGCCGATTTTGTCCGGATAATCAATCGCCCATTGCATGACTTGCATGCCACCCAGGCTGCCACCAGCCACCACCGCCCAGCGTGAAATGCCGAGCTTTTGCCGCAATACTTCCTGGCTGCGTACCCAGTCGCGCACGGTAACCACAGGGAAGTCCGGCCCGTATTGACGTTCGGTTTTGGGATTGATGCTGCCCGGCCCGGTGGAGCCGTTATGTCCGCCCAGATTGGCCGGGCAGATAACGCAGAATTTATTGGTATCGAACGGTTTGGCGGGGCCGATGGCGGTTTCCCACCAGCCCGGCTTGGCGTCATCCGCGCTGTGATACCCGGCGGCGTGGTGGTCGCCGGACAGGGCGTGACATATCAGAATGGCGTTGCTGGCATCGGCGTTGAGTTCGCCGTAAGTCTCGTAAACCAGATTGTAGCTATCGAGCTGCTTGCCGCAGTCCAGCGGCAGGGGGTCTTCTATATGCAGGGTCTGCGGCTGAACCAGGCCAACCGACTCGGCGGGGAGTTGCTTATCCATCAATTAACGGAACAAACCCGGCAAGGGCAGCAACCGGCTGAGTACCTGCAGCACAATTATGATAATCACGGGTGAAATATCCAGCCCGGAAATCGCGGGGATAACACCACGCACCGGCCGGAGCAGCGGCTCGTTAATGCTCCACAGCACCGCGGTGGCCGGCGTGTGCGTGCCCGGAGATATCCAGGAAAAAACCACCTGAATGAGAATGGTGAAAATATACAGGTTGCACAGGACTACCAGGAGTTTGAGCACGGTCCAAAGCAATACCAGCCCGATGGGCGCCGTTATATCCAGGGCATACAGCGCGAGGTCGATCTGAATATTCAGAAAACACAGCAGCAGTGCAAACACTATCGCGGGAATATCCACGTAGCGCCAGCGCGGAATAATACGCGCTAATAACGCCACCGGCAGTTGCGTAACCTGCCACACGAATTGCGAAATCGGATTCTGGTAGTCCGTATATGACATTTGCAACAACACGCGCAGCAGCACCGCGACGATGTAAAGCGTGAATAGCGTATCGACAAGAAACAGCAGGGCGTTGCTGGCATTCATCTGCATGGTTTACTCCGCCAGCTCGCGCGCCAGTTGTTCGCTGCGCCCGGCTGCGGCGCGCATGGCTTCGCCAATCAGCAGATCAAAGCCGCCTTCTTCCAGAATGGTTAGCGCGCGTTCGGTGGTGCCGCCGGGGGAGGTTACATTCTTGCGCAGGGTGGCGGGGTCATCACCGGATTCCAGCGCCATGCGCGCGGCGCCGAATGCGGTTTGCAGCACCAGTTGGCGCGCGGTGTCGGGCGCCAGGCCCATCTCCTGCGCGCAGGCCTGCATGGCTTCCATTAAGGCAAAAAAGTAGGCTGGTCCACTTCCTGAGGTGGCGGTTACGGCATCAATTTCGGATTCAGTTTGCACCCACACCACCAGCCCGGCGGATTGCAAAATGGTTTCGGCAATCGCGCGCTGTTCAGTCGCCACCTGGGGTGCTGCGCAAAGCGCGCTGGCGCCAGCGCCGACCAGAGCGGGCGTATTGGGCATGCAGCGCACGATATCGGGTGTGCCTTTTAACCACGCACCCAGCGCATTCAGACTGATGCCGGCGGCGACCGACACTACCAACGGTGCGGCTGCAGGCAAATCGGCTACCACCGCACGCATCACCTGCGGTTTTACCGCAAGCACCCACACATCGGCATTCGCGGCCGCTTCGGTACAGGCCGGTAAAACTTGCACCGCATATTTTTCATGCAGGTAATTACGGCGTTCGGCGGCCGGGTCAACTACGATCACCCGCTCGGCCGGGTGTCCGGCGGCCAATAGTCCGCCAATCAGGCTGGTGGCCATATTGCCGCCACCGATAAATGCAATGGTTTCGCGCATAATAATGATGTAATCGTGAAGAGGCGCATGATACTTGAACCACATGCCGCCTGCCCAGAACAAAACGCCATGCGCATGGCTTGTAAAGTGCGGAGGCGTTAGCATAGTGCGTTGATTTTTACGTTTAGTTGTTATGAACTCAGAAACAAGCCAGATCGGCAAGCCCGGAGCCCAGGCCGTGGATGTGGGGGATGCGGATTATCTGCAACGCATCAACGCTGCGCACGTTTACGACGTGGCGGTGGAAACGCCTTTGCAACATGCGCACGCGCTGTCTCTGCGCCTGCAGAACAATATTTATCTGAAACGCGAAGATATGCAGCCGGTGCACTCGTTCAAATTGCGCGGCGCCTATAACAAGATGGCGCAGCTTAGCCCGGAGCAACGTGCCAAGGGCGTAATCTGTGCCTCCGCGGGCAATCACGCTCAGGGCGTGGCGCTGTCCGGGCAGAAACTGGGCATCCGCAGCGTGATCGTAATGCCCCGCACCACGCCGGATATCAAAGTGCGCGCCGTCGAATCTTTTGGCGGCGAAATCGTATTGCACGGCGATGGCTACGACGAAGCTTCCGCGCACGCGCACAAACTGCAGGAAGAGCAGGGTTTGACCTACGTACATCCCTATGACGACCCGCAAATAATCGCTGGCCAGGGCACCGTGGGTATGGAGATCCTGCGCCAGCATCCGGAAAAACTACACGCCATATTCTGCTGCGTCGGCGGCGGTGGTCTGGTGTCGGGTGTGGCGGCGTACGTCAAAAGTGTACGTCCAGATATCCGCGTAATCGGCGTGGAGCCCGACGACGCCCCCAGCATGACGCGCTCGCTGGAGGCCGGCGAGCGGATAACGCTGGACAGCGTCGGTTTATTTGCCGACGGCGCCGCAGTGCGCCGGGTCGGCGAAGAACCCTTCCGTCTGGCACAAAAACATGTAGACGGTATGCTGCTGGTATCCGCGGACGAAATCTGTGCGGCCGTGCGCGATATTTTTGAGGATACCCGCTCCCTGGCCGAACCCGCCGGCGCACTGGGGCTGGCAGGCATGAAGAAATACATCGCACAAACCGGCGTGACCGGCGAGGATATGGTTGCGATCCAGAGCGGTGCGAATGTGAATTTCGACCGCCTGCGCTATATTGCCGAGCGCGCGGAACTGGGCGAGCACCGTGAAGCACTTTTGGCGGTAACCATTCCCGAACGCCCGGGCAGTTTTCGTGCGTTCTGCGAAATTCTGGGCGAGCGGAGTATTACCGAATTCAACTACCGCTACGCGGATGCGCACGAGGCACATATTTTTGTCGGCGTAAAACTCAGCCGCGGCCGGGGCGAGGGCGATGAGCTTATAGAAAAACTGCGCGCCAGTGATTATCCGGTTACCGATTTCAGCAACGACGAAATGGCCAAGCTGCATGTGCGCTATATGGTTGGCGGGCGTGCGGCCGGCGTGGATAACGAAATGCTGTTCCGCTTTGAATTCCCAGAGCGCCCCGGTGCGCTTCTGAAATTCCTGAACAACGTTGGCGACCGCTGGAATATCTCCTTGTTTCACTACCGCAACCACGGCCATGCCTACGGCCAGGTGTTGGTGGGTATGCAGGTGCCGGACGACGAACGCAGCGCCTGCCGCGATGCGCTGGATGCGCTGGGCTACAGCTATGCAGAAGAGTCGGATAACCCGGCTTATCGCTTCTTTTTAAGCGGCAAATGAATGTCCAGCCGATTGCCGCTGGCCGCGCCGCCCGAATCGTTGTGCCTCTTCCGACTGTCCGCACTCGGGGATTGCGTGAATATTCTGCCCATCGTGCATACGCTGCAACGCCATTGGCCGCGGACCCGGATTACCTGGGCTATCGGCAAACTGGAGGCCAGCCTGGTCGTCGGCCTGCCCGATGTGGAATATGTAATTCTCGACAAGAAAGCCGGCCGGCGAGGGCGCCTGGCTTTGCGCGACCAGCTAGCGGACAGAAAATTCGATGCCTTGTTGCACATGCACGCAGGTTTTCGCGCCAACCTCGGCGCCCGCATGGTACCCGCCGATCTGCGCCTGGGCTTTAACCGGGAACGTTCGCGGGATTTGCAGGGCTGGTTTGTAAACCAGCGTATTGCGCCACCGGCGGGGCGCCACGTCGTTGATGGATTTTTTGCTTTTCTGCATACACTTGGCTTGCAGCAACGAGAGCTGGACTGGTCGCTGCCGATTGCCGAAAGCGTGCGCGCGCAGGCAGCCGAAATTCTGCCCGGCGAGCAACCGACGCTCTTGATCAGCCCCTGTTCCAGCCACGCGCTACGCAACTGGCTGCCCAAACGCTACGCGGCGGTGGCCGATTACGCCGCAGAAACACATGGCATGCGCGTGGCGTTGGTGGGTGGCCCCGCGCTACAGGAGCGCGCCATGGGCGATGCCATCAAGGCTGCAATGCGTAATCAGGCAATCGATTTAATCGGGCGCTCTCCCTTAATATTTTTAATCGCTTTGCTTGAGCGGGCCAGCATGCTGATCTCCCCGGATGCCGGCCCGGCACATATGGCAAACATCACGCGCACCCCGGTTATTGCGTTGCATGCAGCGACCGATAGCCAGCGTAGCGGCCCGTATACCAGCCTGCAATGGAGCGTAGACTGCTTTGATGATGCGGCCAGAAAATTTCTGAATAAACCCGCCAGCGAATTGAAGTGGGGCACCAATATAGAACGCGAAGGTGTGATGGATCTGATTCACGTCGAGGCGGTCCAGCAGCGCATACTGGAAGTCGTCAACCACCTTAAAATTCAAGCATAGAAATACCATGGCCGCAGGTTCAAAAAAAGTAATTTTTGCCGCGCTGATTGGCAATTCACTTATTGCAGTTACTAAATTCATCGCCGCCAGCATTACCGGCAGTGCCGCGATGATGGCGGAGGGCGTGCACTCGGTGGTGGATACGGGCAACCAGGGTTTGCTGCTGTTCGGGCTCAAGCGCGCGCAGCGCCCGGCGGATGAGAGCCACCCGTTTGGTTACGGCAAGGAAATTTATTTCTGGAGTTTCGTGGTCGCGATGCTGTTGTTTTCTCTGGGTTCCGGCATTTCCATATACGAAGGCGTGCATAGCATTCTGGAGCCGGGTGCCTTACATGATCCTACGGTTAACTACATAGTGCTTGGACTGGCGCTGATTTTTGAAGGTGGCGCACTGTTCTTCGCGCTGCGCGAATTCAACCGCGCACGCGGGCCCCTGAGCATTATTGAGGCCGTCAAGCGTGGGAAAGACCCCAATCTGTTTGTGGTGCTGTTTGAAGACACCGCCGCGATGCTGGGTTTACTAGTCGCCGGCCTCGGGGTGTTCCTGGGGCATATGACGGGCAATCCGTTTTATGACGGCGCCGCGTCAATCTCCATCGGGGTAATTCTGGCACTAACGGCGGTGTGGTTGGCGATTGAAACCAAGGGCTTGCTGATAGGCGAGGCCGCGCGTAAGCCGGTTATTCAAGGTATCCGCGAAGCGGTTGCGGCATCACCCATTACCCAGCGCGTGAACGAAGTGCTTACCCTGCATATGGGCCCGCAGTTCGTGCTTGCCAACATCAGTATTGTGTTCCGCAAGGACGCGAGCGCGGATGAAATCCAGAATGAGATCGCCGCAATCGACCGCAAGATAAAAGCCGACTGGCCGGATGTAAAACGCGTATTTATTGAGGGCGAAGCGGCGGCCGCTGACGCTTTAAATGATCTTCCATAGGTTTTGATTTAGCACTTGTCATTGCGCGCCCCTGCGGGGCTCGCAATGACGGGATTTTCGTGTTCGCTTGCTGTGCGTGTTTTGCGTGACGGCTTGCCGCTCGTAGGGCACTGTTGTTAGTAAGCTTCGTAGGATTTCTCTTCGACCAGATCTGAACCCACTGCCAGATTGATCTCGCGTTTTATATTGGCGCGTTTGTCGTTGCTGAAATATACCGCGCGCGCCAGTTCAATAAAGCCCTGGTCGAAATCCTCGCGTCCTTCCTTGGCGCGAATTCGGTTTTCGATATCCCAAAGGGTTTCGTTTACGCCCTTTAATTGCACGATCTGCGGTGCGAGGTCCGTATCGCCCGGTTTGCTCTTGCCCCAGACGTCGCGCAGGAGTTTCAGCTCTCGTTTGATGTTTTCTAATTTGCCGGCGTCCTTGATGCGCTCGGACTTTATTTCGAGAATGGTGATTTTGTCGAGCAATTCACCGACGGATACAGGGACACGGGGTAGGGACATGCGTTATTCCAGCGAGAGAATGGACTTCCAGTGGGCGGCGGACACGGGCATAACCGATAAACGGTTGCCGCGCTGAATCAAGGGCAGGCCTTCGAATTTATCAGGATTGGTATCGGCTTGGTCTTTGATTTCCTTGAGGGTGATGCTGCGTTTTAGCTCGCGTTCAAATTTTACCTCAACCAGAAACCAGCGGGGATTATCGGGGTCAGATTTGGGGTCGTAGTGCGTATCTTTCGGGTCGAAAGCCGTCGGGTCTGGGTATGCCTCGCGGCTAATTGTGGCGATGCCGACTATGCCCGGCTCCTTGCAATTTGAGTGGTAGAAGAAAACCTTGTCGCCCTTTTTCATGTCATCGCGCATGAAATTGCGCGCCTGGTAATTACGTACACCGTCCCAGGGCTCGGTCTTTTTCGGCCGCTTTTTCAGATCGCTGATTCCGAATTCGTCGGGTTCGGATTTCATTAGCCAATAACGCATCGTGGTCCTTGTTGTAGGCTGTTGGGGTGGTGAGTTTAGCGTAAATACGTACGCCGCTCAGAGACCACCGCATCCAGTGATACGTCCCAGGGCTGGGTTGAGATGCGCTCAAGGCGCTGACATTCAAATGCTACTGCCACCAGTCGCGGCTTGCGCCAGGCACCGCTGCGATTGCGATACGCGAAGCTGCGGTCGTAATAGCCGCCGCCGGCTCCCAGACGGTGGCAGTCGGCGTCGAAGCCCACCAGCGGCGTAATCACGAGATCCAGTTGCCTGGGTCGTAACAGTGCGGCAGGCCGGTGCAGGGGTTCGGCGATACCGTAGCGATTGCGGCGCGATCCCACCTTTTCATTCCACGGTGAAAATCCGAGTCGCGCCGTCGAGCCGGGCGCGACTACAGGCAAATAAAGCTGTTTGCCGCGCAATGCCTGGTTGTGTATTAGCGCGGTCACGTCCAATTCCGCCCCTGCGGGATAATAAAGTGCGATCCGTTTCGCCCGGCGAAACCAGCGTAGTTTCGCCAGCCGGCGCGAAGCCACACATGTAGCCTGTTTGCGCTCGGCACCAGACAGGTCAGCGCGACGTGCGCGCAAGTCGCGTCTGAGTTTTTTGCGTGATGTGGAAATGGGGGCGCCTTGGGGATGGAACAGGGGCGATAGGAACTGAGGCTAATAAAAGCCGGCAACTCCCGCCTGTGCCGTCGACCGCCGTTGACCTTGAGCGAAATGCTCAAGTGGGGACAACCACGCACCTTAGGCTTTCCGCTAAAAATGCGGACCTGCTCACCGGTAACGCTTCATGACCCCGGGGTGATGTGTAGGCTCAAGGGGTTCCCGGAGGTCGTCGCACACGGCAGGAGAGCCGAGTGCTTATGCTACGCCGAGTTACCCCTTGGCTTCAAGCGCAGAAGAGATTTTAAGCTGCAGCTGTTCCAGACGATCGTCAACTTCGATATCGACCGCGCCTCGCTGCTCCTGCTTTTCGTGCTCGATCAGATCGCGCGCCATGTTCAGGGCTGTCATCACGGCGATGCGTTCCATGCCTAGGGTTTTGCCTTTTTTCTGGATATTGGTCATGCGTTTGGACAGGTACTCGGCGGAAGCGAGCAGGGCTTCGCGTTCGTTTTCCGGGCAACTGATCTGATAATCGCGCCCCAGGATACGCACGGTGAGCTGGGTGTTTTCCTTGGTCGGACTCATGATACGTCCTGTGCCTCCGCTTCTTCTTCCAGAGCCTTTATACGCTCGATGACCGCCTGTAGACGGTGCCGGGTTTCGCTATGCTTGCGGGTTACGGCGGCGTATTCCTGGGTGAGTGTTTTATTTTCCACTTGCAGCCGGTGGAAGGCTGTCAGAAGCTTGTCCACGCGATCTTCCAGTTTTTTCAGGCTGACTTGTGACATGCGTAAACCCCCCAAATAGGTGGCCAGTATAGCCTTGATAGGCCCGTGAACGTAAGAGGCCCCGGACTGCCGCAGCAGTCCGGGGCCTCTTGGTTTTCCTCGCTATGGATTAGCGAATCAGCAAGAACAGGGCGCCACGGCCACGCCGGATGTGCAGCAGGAGCTGTTTGGTATCGGGGCCGGCGATTTCTTTCAGGTCTTTCAGGCTCGTGACTTCCTTGCGGTTTGCGGAAGCGATGATGTCCCCCGGTTGCAAACCGGCCCGCGCCGCCGGGCTTCCAGGAGCAATAGCCAACACAGCCACGCCCTGAACCTGCCCGGCCAGCGGATGGTCTTCAGGAATGCTGCCTAGGCGTGCGCCAGCCAGGCCATCGAACATATCGTCGTTTTCACCGTTGCTGGCGGTAACCTCTTCTTCGGGCTGCTCCGCCAGGGTGGCATTGATGGTTTTCTGCGCGCCATCGCGTATGAGTGTGATCTTCACTTTTTCGCTGGGTTGGCGCAGGCCGATGGCGTTGGCGAGTTGCCCGAAATCCCGGATTGGGCTGTCGTTTACAGCGATAATGACGTCACGTTCCTTGATGCCGGCTTTTTCGGCGGCGGAATCCTCCACTACCTGGGCCACGACCACGCCCTGGGTTACCTTCAGGTCAAAGGCCTTGGCCAGTTCACTGGTCAGATCCTGGCCGACCACGCCCAGGCGTCCGCGGCGCACTTCGCCAAATTTAAGAATCTGGCCCATGGTGGATTCGGCCAGATTGGAAGGAATCGCGAAACCGATGCCGATATTACCGCCGCTGCGGGACAAAATAGCGGTGTTAATGCCCACCAGTTCGCCCTTCAGGTTTACCAGAGCGCCACCGGAATTGCCGGGATTGATGGACGCATCGGTTTGGATGAAGTCTTCGTAGCGTTTGCCCAGGCCGTGCCTGCCCAGGCCGCTGACGATGCCCGAGGTTACGGTCTGGCGCAGGCCAAATGGATTGCCGATGGCTACCACGAAATCACCCACACGCAGAGAGTCGGAATCGGAAACCG
This sequence comes from Salinisphaeraceae bacterium, assembly GCA_041688215.1. GTDB lineage: Bacteria > Pseudomonadota > Gammaproteobacteria > Nevskiales > Salinisphaeraceae > JBDNIO01. Next base: position 12,444 of record JBDNIO010000128.1, read on the forward strand.
GCAATTCCGCCAGGTTCAGATTGCCGGCGTCCTTGATCATGAGCACCGCAATATCTGACTCAGGGTCGCTGCCGACAATTTCCGCTTCGAATTCGCGATCGTCGTTCAGGCGTATCTGGATTTTTTCGGCGTCTTCCACCACATGCGCGTTGGTCAGCACAATACCTTTGCTGGCATCAACAATTACACCCGAGCCCAACCCGCGCGGCGCTTCACCCTCGGGCGCCTGCTGCGGGCCGCCCGGTTGCCCCTGTTGGCCCGGTTCGCCGAAAAAGCGCCGGAAGAAGGGGTCGTTGAACAGGGGATTGGCGGCCCGGCGCTGGGGTTTGCCCGTTACTATGACGTTGACCACCGTCGGCAAAACCTGATCGAGCATCGGTGCCAGGGTAGGCTCATCACTGTTCAGCAGTGGCGTCGGGATGGCCGCTTGCGTTGCGCTGGCCCACATCAGGGCGGCAAAGGCGAGAGTAAAAAAAGCAGGGGTGCGTCGGGTCATCAATCTAGGTCCTCGAGTTGATAATGTGCGTCGCGCCTGGGCGCGGATTTGTCCAATGGATTGGCTATGTCACCGAACTATATGGATCGTCATTCCCGCGAACGCGGGAATCCATATTTCGCGGCACTTTCACTGGATTCCCGCTTTCGCGGGAATAACGTTACAGATCAATAACTTATAGAAAATCACTATTCTTTGGTGACATAGCCAA
>JBDNIO010000129.1:0-3854 GCA_041688215.1 Salinisphaeraceae bacterium
TACCGAGCGGATCTTGATGCGCTTGGAGAGTAATTCGTTGGTGGCGGCCCGCTCCCAGTCGGAGCCCTGCATGGTGTTGGTCAGCACTTCCAGGTTATCCATGAGCGCGCCCATCCAGGGGGTCATTTTCTCTTCTTCGGTGCCGGGCAGAAAGCCGATGTCGTCGCCCACCGGCACGGTAACCCGGGTCATGATGATTTCGCGATAACGCTGTTCGTCCAGCGTTTGCGCCAGCGCTGCGGCCAAAGCCAGCAGAGTCTTGCCGGTGCCGGCGGCGCCGAGCAGGGTGACGATGTCTACCTCAGGATCCAGCAACAGGTTGAGCGCAAAATTCTGCTCACGATTGCGTGCGTGCACGCCCCACACAGCCTGTTTGCCTTCGGTGTATTCGTGGATTAGTTCAAGCGTGGCAGTATCGTCCTGCAGTTGCCGCACGCATAGCTCGACTTCATTTTCGCGCTTGAAATGCAGGAATTGATTCAAGTGCCATTCGCCTACCAGCGGTCCTTGCAGGCGGTAAAACGTGTTGCCGTCTTCCTGCCAGGACTCCATGTCCTTGCCGTGGCTCTCCCAGAAATCATCGGGCAGCAGGCCATAACCCGTATTCAACAAATCCAGGTCTTCCAGGACCTTATCGTTGAAATAGTCTTCCGCCTCGATGCCAATTACCGCGGCCTTGATACGCAGGTTGATGTCCTTGGAAACCAGCGTAACTTCGGCATCGGTAAATTGGGCGCGCAGCGAGAGCGCCGATACCAGAATGCTGTTATCGGCCTTGTTGCCGGGCAGCATGGCCGGTAGCTGCGCTTGCGATGGGCGCGTTTCAAAGAACAGGCTGCCGTGGGCTGAGAGTATTTTCCAATAGAGGTTTGATACTGAACTCTACCGATGTACAAGGGGCTGATTAGGTCCCTTTATGCTGGGTGCTGATTACGCCTTTGAGCCGGATGCCTTTTTCGATCTCGGCGTGGCTTAGCCCGCCGATCAATTCATCCAGAAAACGGCTGACCTGGCGCACGTTACGAGAGTCTTCCGACAGGCCTTTTTTGCTGGCGTCGAGTTCTTCCAGCACCACCATGGGCAGGTAGATATCGTGTTCCTGAAACCGGAACAGGGCGGCCGGGTCGTGCATCAGCACGTTGGTGTCGAGTACAAAAATACGCCGGGTCATGGAATACTGCGCCTGCCTGGAGTCAGGGGTGATCGAACAAGAAAGGGAGTAAGACGGTTATAGCGTTTTAACCGTCTCAAGAACTTCAGCCGCGTGGCCCTTAACTTTTACGCCGCGCCATTCATGTCGCAGGACGCCTTGGGCATCTATTACAAACGTACTGCGATCGATGCCCACATAGGGCTTGCCGTAGAGCTTCTTTTCGCGAATGACATCGTAGGCCTTGCAGGCGGTTTCATCTTCATCCGCAAGCAGCGGAAAGGGGAAGTCGAACTTGGCCTTGAAGTTTTCGTGCTTGCGGATGGAATCGCGGGAGACGCCCAGTATCTGCGCGCCGGCGGCCTGGAACTGGGCATGCAGGTCACGAAAATCCTCGCCTTCCTGGGTGCAACCCGGCGTGTTATCACGCGGGTAGAAATAAAGCACGACGATTTTACCGGCAAGACTGCGCAGGCTGATGTTTGTATCGCCGGTAGCAGGCAGATCAAAGTCTGGCGCGGGATGGTCTATTTTTGGTGACATGGGAGAGCTTGTTTGTCAGGTTTTAATCGGATCAAGCAGGCCATCGGCATGCAAGTCTTCGCACAGGTCCATGAACGCTTCGCGCAGAGTTTGCGGGTGCTGGTTCAAAGGCACGTGCAGGGCCATATTGATGCTGGTAAGCGCGGCGCCGGTATAACCGGATTCGTAGGCTTGGGCGTTGATTTCCATTACCCGCACGTCCTGGGCTGCGAAAAAGCTTAAAAGCTCACCCAGCAGCTTGCCGTGTTGCGGCGCAATTATTTCCGCGGCGTAAGGCCGGTAGTCGGTGGCGTCCTCAGTCGGCTGCGTGTGCGCGGCGTGCACTTCCAGGCCCAGGGATTCGGCCAGACCGGGCAGGGCGCTTTCAAGTTTGCCCAGCGCGCTCCAGTTGCCACTGAGCAGCAAAGACGCGCTGAATTGCTGGCCCAGCGGCATGATGTGGCACTCGCTGACTTCGCAGCCGCGTTTTTCCACCGCCTCTACCAGGTCCGCGGCCAGGCGTTCGCGATACGGCGCCAACGCGATCAGGGCTAAATGTTTACGCACTTCCGGCATGAATATTTGCCCGCATTATCTAAAAATGTGTCTACAAAAGGCGGCAATCATAGCACTACGCGCCGAGTACGAGTCTACGTTATACTCGCGCCCGGTTTTTCATCGCAGAATATAACTCGAGCAGGCTATGGGCGCAGGTAATTTGGGCGGCAGCATGGTGGCACTGGTTACGCCCATGCATGCTGATGGCACAGTAGACTGGGAGTCGCTGTCCACCTTGGTGGACTGGCATGTGGAACAGGGCACCGATGGCATTGTGGCTGTGGGCACCACCGGTGAATCCGCTACGTTGGGTTTTCGTGAGCACGATGAAGTTATCGAGCGCGTGGTGGAACTGGCCAATGGCCGTATCCCGGTAATTGCGGGTACTGGCGGTAACGCAACCGATGAAGCCATCCGCCTGACTCGCCACGCGCAGCGCGCGGGTGCGGATGCCTGCCTGCTGGTTTGTCCCTATTACAACAAGCCGTCGCAGGAGGGTTTGTACCGGCATTTTCATGCGATTGCCATGGCCGTGGATATCCCCCAGATACCTTATAACGTGCCCGCCCGCTGCGGCGTGGATATGCTGCCCGAAACCGTGCAGCGCCTGGCCGCGATAGATAATATCGTTGCCATCAAGGAAGCCAAGGGTTCGCTGGAACGTATCCACGCGCTGATCGAACATTGCGGTGATGATCTGGCAATCTTTACCGGCGACGACGGTACCGCGATGGAATCCATGCTGGTGGGCGCCAAGGGCGATATATCGGTAACCGCGAACGTTGCACCGGCCATGATGCACGCCATGTGCGCCGCCGCAATCGCCGGCGACCGCGAAACCGCTGAAACCCTGGATGCGAAACTGCAGCTATTGCACACATCGTTATTTCTGGAGTCCAACCCCATACCCGTAAAATGGGCGTTGTACGAAATGGGGCGCATGGGCCCCGGTATACGTTTGCCCTTGACGCCCCTGGACGAAAAATTCCATCAACCTGTCCGTGACGCACTAACCGCGGTAGGAGTACTGTGAAATATCAATGGATAATCCTGCTTGCCCCGGCAATGTTACTAAGTGCCTGTAACAAGCCGACTTGCCTGGACGACGCATCTTATAAATCAGCCAGGGAATTTCCGCCGCTGGGATCACCCCCGGGATTAACCGTGCCGGCGCCGGATCCGAATATTGCGGTGCCCGAAGTCAGGGATGGCCCGGTGGCCTATACAGAAGACGCCAATGCGAACAATCGCTACGGAGTACGCTGCCTGGATGTGCCGCCGAGATTGCCGCCATCGGAAAATCTGTAAGTAGTCTGGTAGAATTCCGCACCCGCTGGTTGGGCGAACTGCCTGAATAGCGAGTAACGACGATTTAATACTGGAGAGGTGTCCGAGCGGGTCAAACCGGAAAAAGCGAAAGCCTAGCTTTCGCCCGATTTGACGGGCGCCAGGATGGCGCCCTGGATAGAGAGTGAATTTAGCGAACACAGGGATGTGTGAGCGACGCACAAGAGTAACGACGATTTAAAACTGGAGAGGTGTCCGAGCGGTCGAAGGAGCGCGCCTGGAAAGCGCGTGTGCGGTTTATGCCGTACCGAGGGTTCGAATCCCTCCCTCTCCGCCA
>JBDNIO010000130.1:0-49281 GCA_041688215.1 Salinisphaeraceae bacterium
CCTGCCATTGGGCTGGACTGCGCTGTGTGCGCCCACCAGGTCTGTAGCTCATTGCAACCGCCTGATTCAAAGTGAAATCAGAAAGCTATTGTCCGGGTAATTTAGCTTGGCTATACAACGCTGGTGAGTGAACGCTTACGGCGGGGTATGCGTAGGCCCGTCGAAATCCAGTACGCCGAAAGGCGTGTGTATGGCGACGATGGCATCCGGCTTGAAGGTTTCAATCTCGTGAAATAACCACTGGCTTTCCGGCTCGGACAGGGGCTTGTCGCCCGGAAAGCGGCGTGGATTGCTACCGGTAAACTGGACCCAGTATTCCTGCTTGTTCCTGTGCCAGTTCGGGGTGGGGAAATTGCGATTCAGATCGATGCCGTTGGCATTGGTGCGCACCGCCGGACCGGCATTCAGGCCATCGAGATTCAGGCCGGGCACAATGTGCCAGTGAAACGCGCCGGAATGGTATTGCTTGAGGATGCGCATCCACCGGAATACGACAGAGAAAGAGGAATATTCATCGCCGTGAATGCCGCAGACCAGCAGCACGCGCGCCCTGGGCTTGCGGGGTGAAAGCGGCGGGTATGGATGGGCCGGTGCTGCACGGTGCGCCCGCCACTGGGCGCAAGGCCCGCGTTCAGGCAATCCTGCATATCGATACTGCCGAGCACCCCGGCCATGGCATCACAGCCTTGTTGCACCTCGGCTTGCTGGGTGGCTTGGCTGGCGTGCGCGATGCCAGTGCCGCACAGGAATAAAACAGAGGCCAGCGGAAGGATTTTGCGCAATCGCTGCACGGTCATGGACAGCCCGAATTATCTGGATGTTCTGACTTTCTTTATAAGAAAATCAACAACATCGGGCATGTCATCGTTACTGTCGGCCTGGCGGCCGTTGACTGTGAACTGACCATTGACGGCCATCGCCGGAACGCCGTCAATACGATAGGCGCGCATGCGCTCGGTCGCCTGCTTGACCTGGGCTTTAACTTTATCGCTGTTAAAGCTGGCATCGAATTTTTTACCGTCTACGCCATTTTCCACAAAGAACGCACGAATCTTTTCCGGCGCGGTTAAATCCCGATGCTCTGCGTGAATTGCTGCAAACATCGTCGAATGCAGTTGTTCCAGCACGCCCAGATCTCTGGCGGTGTAGAACATACGTGCGAATAACGGCCCGATAGCCGTAAAAGTAACCGGCACCCGTCGGAATTCGACATCCTCAGGCGCCTTGGCAACCCAGGCACTGACTGCCGGATCAAACGCATTGCAGTGGGAACATCCGTACAGGAAAAACTCGATAACCTCGATCTTGTTGCCGGTGTCTGCGGTTACCGACTCGTCAAGTACCGTGTAATGCTCCCCGGCCAGGTAGCGTTGCGGGCCGTTTTCGCCAGCGGAACATGCGACCGGCAGGGTCAGTATCAGTATGGCCGACAGGGCCGTAAAAAATCCTTTATTCAACATCATTTTTCAACGCGGGGGCGCAGACCTTCTACATACGTGGCCAGCGCCTGAATGTCTTCATCGCTCAAATCTTCCACCACCGCACTCATGATCTTGCCGTTGCGGTAGTTATTGCGTTCGCCGCTGCGATAAGCTTTGAGTTGCGCGCTTACATAAGGCGCGTGCTGGCCCGAGAGGCGCGGGTACTGTGCGGCCGGATTTCCCAGGCCCGACGGGCCGTGGCAGCCGGAACAGGCCGGCATGTTGTCTTCAGGAATGCCGCCACGATAAATTTTGGCCCCTTTTCCCACCAGTGACTCATCGGCGACGCCGCCGGAGTTGGCCTGCTGGGAGAAGTAAACCGCCAGATCGCGCATATCCTGTTCGTTCAGGTTTGCGACCTGGCCCGCCATGATGGCGTTCTGGCGTTTGCCGTTCTTGAAGAGCATGAGTTGCTCATAAATATAAGGCGCACCCTGGCCCGCTAGCTTGGGCCAGGCCGGGTTGCTGCTGTTGCCGTCCGGGCCGTGGCAGGCGGCGCATGTGGACGATAACTTGGCGCCGGCCTGGGCTGTGCCGTCGATCAGGTTTTTTGCAGCGTCTGCATCTGCCTCGGCGTTGGGCGCTGCCCCGCTGGATTCTCCCTCTGGGGCGTCGTCACTTGCCGGGATTTTACTGTCGCTGCCTGCCGCGGCATTTGTAGCTTCACTGTTGGCGTCGCTATCTGCCTTGGCCGTTGCTGCCCCAGTTTCATCACCGGTCGGTGCTCGGGAAGCTTCAGCCTGGGCTAGATTGATACTCAGGCTCAATAAAATTAATAAAAGTATGCGCTTGCTCATGACGCGGTAAACTCCGGCTTGACCACATTAAAAAGGCCGCGTCGAAGCGACGCTGGCGACTGGGTATAGAGATTCGAAAACAGCGAGTATTGTATACCAACTGTCTGGGCGCCGACATCGGCGTGTATCCTTAAAGGCACCTCTGATCAATTCTCACGATCGCGCCGGAGTCCTTTTTGACTCGGTGGTAAGGAAAGAGGAGAGACTTGTGGTAATTCCACACGAACGACGATTGACGCCGCCAGCGGGTCAAAAAGGCCTGGCCCCGAAGGGGTTTGGCCTGAAAAACCCCGCTGACTGCGTTGTCCGGCTTGACCGCAGGGAAACTGCGGCGCTGCGCCAGACGCCTTGCAGCGAAGCTTTTCAGAACACAAACGCGATTCGCGCGAATCGATCAGAGGTGCCTTAGGGTTATTATGAGCAACGTAGCAAGCATTTTTTTGTCTAGAGCCGAGTTTCTGACCTCGGCGGCCCAGCCCCGTGGCTTTCCGCCGGCGGATTGCCCGGAGGTGGCATTTGCGGGGCGCTCTAACGCGGGTAAGTCCAGCGCGCTGAATGCGCTTTGTGGCCGGCGCAAGCTGGCGCGCATTAGTAAAACCCCGGGGCGCACCCAGCTCATCAATTTCTTTGAACTGGAAGGCGCACGGCTGGTGGATTTACCCGGGTATGGGTATGCGAAGGTGCCGCCCAAGGTGCGCGCCCAGTGGCAGGGGTTGATTGAAAGCTATTTGCAGAAACGCGACACCTTGCAGGGTATTGTGCTGATTATGGATTGCCGCCATCCGCTGACCGAATTCGACCAGCAAATGCTGGCCTGGGGTGGTAGCAGCGGGCTGGCTTTCCATCTGCTGATGACCAAGGCGGATAAACTCAGCCGCGGCAAGCAACAGGCCGCGCTGTTATCCGTGCGCCACGCGCTACCAGAACATAGCGTGCAGTTATTCTCGGCCACCAGTCGTCAGGGCGTGGACGAGGCCCAAGTTAAAATAGCTGCGTGGCTGAAAAGTCCCGGTGGTGAGGGGGACACCACCGGGGATAGGCTCTCCGGTCAGGGATAACCAGAGGATTAACCAGGGAGATCAAACCTGGAAACACAAGCGCATGTGATGCGCTTGCTGAATTAGACCGGCTTGTCCGCAAATCGATTGCGTCCCAGTCCAAGGTGCTGATTTTATTTGGTATTAATAAAATCATCTCCCGCAGCCTGGCGCGGGGTTCACCACGATGGGAAATGGGTCCTATATGCCCGCAAAAAAAACCCCGATGTCACGGGGAGTGCCATCGGGGCAACTTTTCCGGTCTTGGGGGGAACCGGAGTGTTACCGCTCAGGGAGAACAAGCGGGCAAGCGTTTTAGCTTACATGGAATAAGACCGGGACCATTCAGCTTAGTTCCAAAAAATTTAAAATTATTTTTATCTTTTTTTTCAGGGGGTTGTACGATATTTCGTACATTATGAAGAAATCTTGGTATTTCCAACAACTTAGCGTGTGAAATTGCCAGATTAGTACAGCATATTCGGGTAAACAGGCATTCTTTTTGCTGATTTCACCCCTGAAAGATCGGCCGTTTTTAATAAATTGTTACAAATCAACGGCCTCAATGCGCCTGTTCCCAGTTGTCGCCGATACCAGCGTCGGCCAACAACGGGACGTCGAGCGAAATAACCGCGCACATGCGCTCGCTCAAGGCTTGCGCCATGACTTCGGCGTCGCCTGCGGGCACCTCAAAAACCAGTTCGTCGTGCACCTGCATGATCATGCGTGTTGGGCTGGATTGTTTGGCCAGCCAGGCATGGATGTCGATCATCGCCAGCTTGATTAAATCTGCGGCCGTGCCCTGCAGCGGCGCGTTGATGGCGGTGCGTTCGGCGTATTGGCGGCGCTGGGCGTTGCGGGCGTTGATTTCCGGCAGGTACAGCCGGCGGCCCTGCAGGGTTTCCACATAGCCCTGTTTGGCGGCCTGTTTGCGGGTGTTGTCCATGAAATCACGCACGCCGGGGTAGCGGTCGAAGAATTTATCGATGTAGGCGTCGGCTTCGCCACGTCCGATTTTCAGTTGTCTGGCCAAGCCAAACGCAGACATGCCGTACATCAGGCCGAAGTTAATGGCCTTGGCGGCGCGGCGCTGGTCGCCGGTCACGTCATCGAGCGGGGTATCGAATACCTCGGCGGCTGTGGCCTGGTGGATGTCGCGGTCTTCCTTGAAGGCTGAAATGAGACCTTTATCGCCGGATAAATGCGCCATGATACGCAGCTCGATTTGCGAATAATCCACCGCCAGCAGCTTGTAACCGTCAGGCGCGATGAAGGCTTCACGGATGCGCCGTCCGGTTTCTGAACGGATGGGGATGTTCTGCAGGTTGGGGTCGGCTGAGGACAAGCGCCCGGTGGCGGCCACGGCCTGATGATACGACGTATGCACACGCCCGGTTTGCGGGTTGACCTGTTCGGGCAATTTATCGGTATAGGTGGAACGCAGCTTCGACAGCTCGCGCCAGTCCAGAATCAGTTGTGGCAGCGCGTGTTTATCCGCCAGCTCATGCAGCACATCCTCTGCCGTGGAGGGCGCGCCCTTGGGGGTTTTTCTGATCACGGGCAGTTCGAGATGATCAAACAGAATATCCTTGAGCTGCGCCGGTGAACCCAGATTGAACTTGCCGCCAGCCTCTTTATAGGCAGCCTCTTCCAGTCTGACCATCCGCGTGCCCATTTCCTGGCTGAGATTGCGCAGGAATTGGGTATCGATTAATACCCCGGTGTGTTCAATGGCTGCCAGCACGGGCATGAGTGGCATTTCCATATCCGTGAACAGGGTTTTGAGCTGCTTATCCGCGGCCAGTTGCGGGTACAGATGTTCGTGTAACTGCAAGGTGATGTCGGCGTCTTCAGCCGCATAAGGCCCCGCTGCTTCGAGCCCGATCTGATTGAAGGTGAGTTGTTTTGCCCCCTTGCCGGCCACATCAGTGAACTTGATGGTTTCCCGGCCCAGGTATTTCTGCGCCAGCGAATCCATGTCGTGCCGGGTTGCGGTGCTGTTGAGCACATAGGATTCGAGCATGGTGTCGAAATCCGCGCCCTGCACACGCACGCCGTGACGCGCCAGTACGTTGATGTCGTATTTGATGTGCTGACCAAGTTTGGGTTTTCCGGGGTCTTCCAGAATCGGTTTGAGCCGCTCCAGCACCGTTTCGCGATTTAACTGGTCCGGCGCGCCGGGGTAGTTATGCGCTACGGGTACATACCAGGCCTGGCCGGGTTTGACAGCGAAAGACAGCCCCACCAGACCGGATTGCATGGCGCTCAGAGCATCGGTTTCGGTATCGACGCATATCAGTTCGGCGGCTTCCAGGGCCTTGATCAGATCGTCGAACGCGGCTTCATCAAGCACTGTGTGGTAGTTGACTTCTTCCGGCGCGGCGGGGATGTCGGCTACGTCAACGTCGTCTGCATCGGTTTCGTCCAGCTCCCGCACCCAGGCTTTGAAGTCGAAACGCTTGTACAGCGCGCGTAGGGCATCGGGCTGTTCTGGCCCGCGCACGAGTTCATCCACGCGCATGTCCAGCTCCAGCTCGCAGCGGATGGTGGCCAGGTCTTTATACAGTGGCAGTTGGTCGAGTACGGCGTTCAGGTTTTCGGAAACCTTGCCGTCGATCTCACTGGCGTGCTCGATTACGCCGTCGAGTGAGCCGTATTCATGCAGCCATTTGGCGGCGGTTTTCGGCCCGACCTTGTCGACGCCGGGAATGTTGTCGGAGGTATCGCCCGCCAGTGCCAGATAATCGATAATGCGTTCGGGCCCGACGCCAAATTTTTCGTGCACGCGCGCGATGTCGGTCAGGCGGTTCTGCATGGTGTCCAGTAGCTGGATATCGTCGTTGACCAGCTGCGCCATGTCCTTGTCGCTGGTTACGATCAGCACGCGCCGCCCGGCCGCTGCGGCGCGCACGGCGAGCGTGCCGATAACATCGTCGGCTTCAACGCCGTCGACCTGCATCATGGGCAGGCCCAACGCCTGGATAATGTCGCGGATGCCCTCGAACTGGGGTTCCAGGTCCGGCGGTACCGGCGGCCGGTTGGCCTTGTAGTCCGCGTACAGGTCGTTGCGAAAGGTTTTGCCACGCGGGTCGAATATAACCGCGATGTGTTCGTCGGTGTATTCGCGCATTAACTTGCGCAGCATATTGGTCATGCCGTAGATAGCGCCGGTGGGTTCGCCCTCGGGATTGGTCAACGGCGGCAGCGCGTGGAAGGCGCGGTACAGCCAGGAGGAACCGTCGATCAGGATAAAGAGTTTGGTGTTTTTGTTGCTCATGGTGTTACCGGCACGTTGCGGGCAGCACGCTGGGATCCAGATCGATATTCTCGCAGGCCCAGGTGATCTCGCCGTTGCTGCCTTTTGCGGGCACTAGCGCCAGCGAGCGCCCGTCCAGTGTGGTATTTCCGCGGTAGCTGATAATTATCGCGCCGCCGTGGGTAATCGACACTTCATCAATATTGTCGCTATCTGCGAGCGGTTTGTATCCGAGCTCGTCAAGCGAGCGCGGCCATTCCCGATTTTTATCAACGTAATCCTCAAATCCGCGTTGGTAGTGCGCGCCGGTAGCCAGGCCCGCGCTAACTTGGGCGCGCTGCATGTAGTCCTGATACGCGGGGTAGGCAATTGACGCCAGAATTCCCATAAGTGGTAGCATGAAAACAAACAGGATGACAGCCACAATAATAACCGCCGGGCTGGTACCACCCTGCGCCTGTAGTTGCTGCAGGGCGATTTTCCGGCTTGGCGACTGGGCCTGGACGTCCGCGATTTTTTTCTTGATGTGCCGGTAATAAATCGCGTTGGCGTACATGGGTATCAGCACAAACGCAGCCAGCAGATACAGCAACCCGGTTATGCCCTGATAAGCCGAATTAAAGGCAACGTCGACAATGCCGAAGGGGATGGGCAGCAGGATATACAGCAGGCCCCACAACCACATTTTGCGGTAAAACAGCCAGTAGGTGGTTACAAAAAACGCCGGCCAATGCCATGAGGCGCCAACGCCCTGCTGGTCGAACCGGAGGAAATACGGCATGTGGTAACTGGTTTTTTTGTAACCTACCGCGGCCGCATACAATGCTTGTACATCGGCTTGCTGCGGGGGCGCAGTTTGCGCCGGGTCGCTGCCCAGACTTTCGCCGCATTTTGAACAGAAATTATCCTGCTCCAGATTTTGTGCGCCACATTTACTACAGAACATTAAAAACCCACTGTGTTAAAGGCGCCGCTCGCCGCGCATGAGGTCCTCTATGCTTTCGCGGGCGCGGACTTCGTGTGCGGTGTCGCCGTCTACCAGAACCTCGCAGGCGCGGGCGCGGCTGTTGTAATTGGACGCCATAACAAAACCGTAGCTGCCGGCGGAGCGGATGGCCAGAAGATCGCCCTCGCTTAGCGCCAGGGCGCGGTCGCGGCCCAGCCAGTCCCCGGTTTCGCACACAGGGCCGACGATATCCCATTGCCGGGTTGGGACAGTGGCGGTTTCCTGCACCGGAACTATCTCTTGCCAGGCGTCATACAGCGCCGGGCGCAGCAGATCATTCATGGCGGCATCGACCACGGCGAAGTTATGCTCGGCGCTGGGCTTGAGCAACAGCACCTGTGTTAACAGAACCCCGGCATTACCGACGATTACACGGCCCGGTTCGAGCACGAGTTCCAGGTTACGACCGGCCACCAGCGCGCGTACGGCGTGCGCATATGCAGCCGGCGTGGGCGGGTTTTCGTCCTTGTAACGGATGCCCAGGCCGCCGCCGACATCCAGGTGGCGGATAGATATACCGTCGGCTTCCAGCCGGTCAATCAGGCGCAAGACACGCGTGATGGCCTCTTTTATGGGGGCCAGATCCGTAAGTTGCGAGCCGATATGGCAATCAACACCGACGATTTCAATATTCGCCATACGCGCGGCGCGCGCGTAAATTTCCGGCGCACGGGCGATATCGATACCGAACTTGTTCTGCTTCAAACCGGTAGCAATGTAGGGGTGCGTGCCGGCGTAGATGTCCGGATTAACGCGCAGCGAAATGCACGCGGTCTTGCCCATTTTTTCCGCGACCGCCTGTAGTTGTAGCAATTCGGCTTCGGATTCGACGTTGAAGCAGCGGATGCCGACCTCCAGCGCGCGCTGCATTTCGTTCACGCGCTTGCCAACGCCGGAAAACACAATCTTTTGCGCCTCGCCGCCGGCGCGCAGCACGCGTTCGAGTTCGCCGCCGGAAACTATGTCGAAGCCGGCGCCCATGTCGGCCAGCAAGCCAAGAATTCCGAGATTGGAATTGGCCTTCACTGCATAACAGATCAGGTGTGGAGAACCATCTGCCGTGGCGCTTAATGCCTCATCAAAAACGCGGTAATGCCGGGTAATGGTGGCGGCCGAGTAAACATAGCAGGGCGTGCCGAAGCGCGCAGCAATATCAGCCAGTGCCACGTCTTCAGCGTACAGGAGCCCGTTGCGATACTGAAAATGGTCCATTACGGCAGCTGGGTTTCGGCTTCAGGCGTGGTCGCGGATTCGGTTTGACTTTCGTTACCGGCAACCGAGGCATCGCCGGGCAGGTATAACGGCCCTTTCTGGCCGCAGCCACTGGCTCCGGCCAGCAGCAGTAGCGTTAACGCGATTCGAGTCAGGCGCATGTTTCACTCAGCTTGGGTGGCAAAGCACGCGAGTTTAACATCGCAGCGCCAACGGCGCGGGGCGATTTCCCGCGGCCGTTTACCTTGCTGATAGAAGTTAGCGCGCAGCCCTAAGGACAGTGCGTTCACATCCGGCTCATCCGTGCCATTGATTGCCTGATCCAGATCGATCTGGCCGTCCATGTAATCAATGACCAGTGCGTAGTTGGACCAGGGCTGGCGGTTTGGCACGCTCAAAATCAGGCGCAGACCGTAGAACCGCGGGTCGGCATCGTTCTGGCTGTTGCTGAATTCGGTACGCGCGTAACGGTACCAAGCATTGAATGACACGCCGGGGATTATCCGGGCGCGTGCGCCCACTTCGCCGCCGTAACCGTCCGCCACGTTTTGCGCGATCACCAGGCGCTCGTAGGTGATCTGGCCGCAAACATCCAGATGCGCGGGGCCAAGTGCGTGGCCATAACGCAGGTCGGGACCGATGGAGGCGGTGTCCGATAGCACCACATCGGCGTCGGGGGCGTCGGTATCGTAATCTATGGTTCGCAGCGTGCCGCGCACGAATACGTTGTCTGCCAACAAGGCCTAGGCTTCCAGCCCGAGGCCGCCCTGATTGTTGATATCCGCACCGCCACCGCTGGCTTCGCCGGCCACCACATAGCTGACTTGTGCGTAATTGTAGGAGGTGGGTGGGTTGTCCGGCAGCACGGGCAGATCTTCGGATTCCACGCCATAGTTATAGCGTAGGCCGAGCGTGAACTGGCTGAGATCGGCGTCCTGTTCGGTGCCGCCCGTTTCAATTTCAATTTCGCCACCGCGGTAGCCGGCAGTTAGCGCCAGTCTGGGCGATACGTGATAAAGCGCAGTCACATCGTAAATCAGCGGGGTGATGTCGACGTTGGCGCCGCCGGCATCGGCCTGGGTATCCGCATAACGCACCGACGCGTTCAATTACAGCAAGGACAAAGGCGAAAAACGCAGGCCCGCGGCCAGGCCGTAGCCGGTAGCCGCCAGGCCCTGGCAACCAATGCGGTCATAGCTGACCTGGCCCCAGATATCGAGCGGGAAGTTACCGCGCAGTATCGGCAAATTCACGCCGGGACCGGCGTGAATCCAATCGCTGAAGGCTTGGTCGGTGGCGTCCAGGCGATAATCCGGCGTCATGCTGGCGCCGTTTATGAATACATAGTCGCCGAGGGATTTTGAAAACTGAATATCCAGGCCGTTGCCATCGATATCGTCCCCGTTGTCGTCTTCCAGCTCCGAGTTGACGATATAGCCCATCTGGAAATAGTCGTAGCTGAATCCATCCGGGGCCGGCGCCGCGGATTTGTTCTGCGTATCGGCCGTGTTCGACGGCGGCACGGCAATGCCGGCGTTATCCGCCGCGGCCATGGCAAAGCCCGTCCAGCACAATGCGGCAACACCGCATAGTGCAGCTGATATTCTGGTCTTTCGCATATTTTCTTCTCCCTGTGTGCGCTGGAATCGTAGCGCTTTTTCCGCATTCGGTATCAAAGCCCGGTCTATATAGCCTTTTTTGCGCCCGTTGAAAAGCACGGCGCCCCAAAGTCGTGCAATCGTTATGCTGTTGCGCTTATTATCTGGCTTGCCCAGAATGCACCGATTTTTGCGGAGTGGCTTATGCTTGAAACAGTTGCTGTAGACGCGCGCGGCGAACACAAAGCCAGCGTGATCTGGTTACATGGCCTGGGCGCCGACGGCCATGATTTTATACCGATCGTGCCCGAGTTACAGCTTGCTGATGATCTGGGCGTGGGTTTTGTTTTTCCGCATGCGCCGGTGCGCCCGGTTACTTTGAACAATGGCATGGCCATGCGCGCCTGGTACGATATCATTGGCCTGGATCGCAACGGCCCGGAAGACGACAAGGGCATCGAGGCCGCGCGCGCCGAGGTGGAAACGCTGATTCAGGCAGAGAAAGACAAAGGCATTCCGGCAAATAAAATAGTGCTTGCCGGCTTTTCCCAGGGCGGTGCCATCGCGCTGCATGCGGGTCTGCGACACAGCGAAACCCTGGCCGGGGTCATGGGGTTATCCACCTACTTGCCGCTACGTGTCAGCCTGGCGGAGCAGGCCAGCCCCGCAAACAGTGATACCGAAATTCTGCTGGCCCATGGCAGCATGGACCCCATGGTGCCCCAGCAGCTGGGTGAGCTCAGCCGCGATGCATTGCAGTCTGCGGGCTATAACGTGGCCTGGCACAGTTATCCCATGCAGCACCAGGTGTGCCTGGAAGAAATTCGCGATATCGGCGCCTGGCTCACCCGGCGAATGGGCGCTTAGGCGCAGCCGCCATAAGCATCCTATATGGTCGAAACACTGCAGGCTATGGGTGGCGCAATACGGTTATATCGCAATAATCGTCGGTTGTTTTTTCGAGGGTGAAACAGCCGTAATTCTGGGCGTTATCGCCTCCCTAAAGGATTATTTGTCGTTGCAGGGGAGTGTTGATTGCCGGCTTTGTGGGCACTGTAATCAGCGATAATTTCTGGTTTCATCTGGGTCGCCACATGGGCCGCCCATTTATCGAGCGCCATGAAGGCTGGAAGGCCAAGGCCGTAAAAACCGAGCAGCTAATGGAACGCTTCGGCGCCCCGGTAATGATCGGCTTTCGTTTTTTCTATGGCCTGCGTTCGATTACCCCGTTTATGCTCGGCGCGGCGCGCATCTCGCCGCTGCGATTCCTGCTGTATGAAGCAACCGGTGCGCTGATTTGGCTAAGCATAGTCGCGACTCTGGGTTTTTATCTCGGTGCCGCCGTGGAACAGCTCGTCGGTCGCATCCATAATGTGGAAAAGGTCATGGCCATCGGCGTGGCCACCCTGGCCCTGATCATATGGGCGGTGTATCTGATTCGCTGGCGCTTGCGGCTGCGCCGGCAACGCTCCGAATAGACGTTACTGGCCGCCGCGTTCAATGCTGTAAATAACATCGCCGCCGGTGGCGGTGCCGCTGGACTGGGTCTCCAGTTGCCAGCGCGGGCTCAGGATATAGCGCAGGCGCACAGTCGAAACCGGCTCGAACAGACCCAGGCCGTAGCTGACGTAAAGCTTGGGCGTAAGATATTTACCGACCACCAGCGCGGCTTGCCCAGCTTTGCTGCCGTCGTTTGCTATACCGATGTCGTCCACGCCGATGCGGTCACCGATATTGCGCGCCAGAAAATTGCCGCCCTTAACTCCCAGCGCCAGCGCCAGCGCCGCACGCGTGACCAGACTGGTTTCCGCAGCCGAAGCGTCATTCGGCGGGCGGCCCAGCACCAGCCACGATAACTGTTCGGATTGCGTCATGGCCGGCGGCTCGGAAAACAGCTTGAAATCCGGTTGTTGCAATTGCCCGCGCACGCGCACGCCCACCAGAAGTTCCTCGTTGGGCCGGCGCACGGCGCGTACGTCCAGCGCCGGTTCACTGACCGGGCCGCCGGCGAACAGAACGCGGCCATTCTGGATGGTCAGATCCTGGCCGTAGGCCTTGTATTCGCCCACCACGACGCGCAGTTCGCCGCTGCCCAGTGCCGGTTCGGCCGGTTCCAGGGTTACCAGCAGATTGCCGACGATAATCGCTTTCAGACCAAAGCCCTCAAAGCGCACCTTGTCGCCCGGGATGCGGTGCAGGGTATCGGCATAGTTGCGGCCGCGTTCGGCGAAATCGGTTAGCCGAGTTTCGGGGTCGCCTACGATGAGCCGCACCCGCGCGTGCAGCGCCCGGCCGAGTTGCGCATCCTCGCCGGTGCTGCCTGGCTTCACGATAATCTGGTCGTCGGATACGGTAACCGCGCCATTGCTTGCGGGTAGATTCTTCGGGGTGATGTCGGCTTTGGGAATGGTTACGCTGCCGCTAACGTCGATACGTTCCGGGTTGAGTGCAATGCTTAAATCGGGCGACGCCCAGACACGCGCGTCGCGCGTATCCAGTACCTTGAATTTGTCGCCCTGGACTTGCATATCCACGGTCAGTCCGGCGCCGCCGAGGCCGATATCGCCTTGGGCAGTAAGGCTGCCACCACCGGATTTGACCTGCATATCCAGACTTAACTGTTGACCGCGGCCGATTACAGACAGGACGATGTCTTTAATTTCCAGACCCGGACCGGCCAGGCTAAGCACCGGCGCGTTAAGACTGACTTGGCCGTTGATCTGCGGCGCGCCAAGACTGCCGGAAAGCGCGAGCTCGCCGCGCACTTCGCCCTCGGCGCGTTCAATGTCGGGCACCAGCGCGGGCAGTGCGCTCAGGTCTTCGATCAGCAGGTTTATGTTGCCCGAAAGCGGGCGCTGCATTAACGTCGCGGCCGTGGCCGGTATGCGGGCATCCATTTGTATGCCGCCGCCGGCCAACAAGGGTAAATCCGCCCGCGCCTCTAACCCGTCGGCGGCCATCGTGGCAGACAGGTTGCCGGGTGCGAAGGCCAGAGCCTGGACCGGTTCGCCTTGGGCGTCGCGGGGTACGACGCTGATTTCGCTGGTAGTCAGTTGCAGGTTAACGTCCGGCTCGGTGCTGGCGTTAGTCATGCGCAGGTCGCCATTGCCGGATAGTGCCCCGCCGAGTTCCAGATCGGGTGGTAAAAAGGGTTTCAGGTAGGCCAGCGCCAGGTCTTCGAGTGAAAATTCGGCTTGCGTCACCGCGGGAGTTTTATTTGCCTGCAAGCAGAGTTTGGCGTTGTCGCTGCGCCAGCAGGCTTGTTCCAGTTGTTGTTTGTCGGAACTGATCAGTCCGGACGCCGGGCCGGCCAGCGTCCATGGCGCCAACTGCGGATACGCCAGGCGCACCTGTTGCAGGGTAAATGCCCATTGGTTATGGGATGGGGGAAGCGATCCGGACAGGGCGATTTCGGCTTTGCCTTTGTCGCTGTCGGCGTCAAGCGTGAGTTCGTGCGCTGAGGGCGTGCCGTTGCAGGTGAGCACCAGGCTGTTCAGAATGACACCGCTGAAGTAGCCGCCTTCGGCGTTCAAATTCAGGCTGGATTCGCGCGCACCGCTCACATCTATATCGGCGTCCAGATTCAATTGCGTCAGACGATAGTCCAGATAGCGCAGCCCCGTACCGTTCAACCGAGCCTGCACCAACGGCGCCTCCAGCGTACCGGCGATTTGCCCGTTGCCATGCAGTTCACCGGCTGCGTTGGGCAGGGTGGTGCCGAGATCGCTGGAATCCAGCGACCAGCTAATATCAAGCGCCTCGGCGATTCGCCCCTGCGCCTGCAAGCGGGTTTCTCCGGCGACCAGTTGCAATTGCTCGATCACGCTCAGTTTGGGGGCGTAGTGCCCGCGGGCATCCAGGCGCAAGGGCTGCTCTCGCAGTTGCCCGTCGACATGCAGTTTCTGCACCTGCACAAGCAAGCCATCCGCCTGCTGCTCGGCCTGCGCAAGCAAATGCAGGTCCAGTTTTCCGGGCCAGCCAGCGACTATCGCGCCGGGATTAACGTTTTGGCCGCGTAACTCGGCGTCTACTTTTAACGCCGGTGCCCAGATAATATTGGCGTTGCCCTCGACAGTGCCCGGCGCGCCCGACAGAGCCAGTGTATTCAGGTTGAATGACTCGGTATTACCCTGGCCTTCCAGGCGCAGGCGGCCTTCCTGTTCAGCCCCGGCCAGCACCCAGCGCAGCCCGCCATCGAGCTTGTAATTGTGCAGCGGGCCGGTAAGTGTGAATTCGCCTTCTGGGCTGCTGTATTCGGGATCGCCATTCAGCGGCCACTGCAGCTTTTGCCAGCGCAGAACAAGGTCCAGCGCGTTGCCCTCGCTAAGAGCCACTTTACCTTGCGCCGACAACTGGCCCGGGGTGTCCGGGCTGGTCAAATCAAGTTGGTCTATTTGCACGGCTTTGCCGGTGTAGCGGCCGGCGGTTTCCAGCAACGCGCTGCCGTATTCGGATTCCTGCGCTCGGGCTTTGATCTGATAAGTCAGGTCGCTTAGGCCGCCGTTGGCATTGATGTCGGCATCCAGGGTAACCGTGGGCAGGTCTTTTTTGATGGCTGCGAGTTGGGTTTTTTCCAGCACGATTCTGGCGTTGATGCCAAGATCGCCGAGCAGGTCTTTCAGTTCGACATTGGCGTTGATGTTATAAGGCGCGGCCAGGGTTTGCGTCACCCGCATTTTGCCCAGGTTGCCTTGCAGTTCCGTTACGCCCTGGAGCGGCGCAAGCTCGGGCAGCCGGAATTCCCACTTGAGTTTGGCCTCGCTGCTGTAGCCTGCGCGGGGGGTGAGCACTGCCCCGCCTTGCAGGTTGAACTGCGGGCCGTGGGCACTGAGTTCGCGGATCAGCCAGCGCTTGTTATTCAGGCCGGCCAGTAAATGTATGCGCTCGATCACAAACGGCTCGGCATCGGGCGCGGTGCGGATTTCGGCGTTGTCCAGAGTGAGCGCATCGAGGCGCACTTCCACCGGCAAATTGATGGCTTGCGGCAGGGCAAACGGTTCGCTCGGTTCTTCAGGTTCCGTGCCGGGTAGCGCGGTGTACTCCAAACCCGCGATGGCGAGATTTTCTATATGCAGCCGTTTTTGCAGTAGCGCTGAAACTGACCACTCCAGCCGCAGCCGCCTCACACCCAGCCGCATACTTTCGGTATTCACCTGCAGGCCGTGTATTTCAAGCGGGCCAATCAGCCGACCACGGACTTCGGCTATCTCAATGTTTTCCGGCAGATAGTCTTTCGCGGTATTCCAGGTCCAGCGCAGCCCGCTTTCGGTGCTGGTAGCTCCAATCAGCGTGGCGGCCAGCACCACTACCAGCAAGAGCAAGCCGGCCAGTGACCAGAGCAGGGCTTTTAGTAATTTGCGCGCCATTACAGGTCCGGCCCCAGGCTGAAATGGAAGGCGAAGTCGCTGTCCGGATCATCCAGCGGATGGGCGAAATCCAGCCGAACCATGCCCACCGGGGAAAGCCAGCGCAGGCCAATGCCGACGCCGCGTTTGAGTTTCAGGCTGGTGGTATTGGCGGCGTCGCCGGCGTCAAAAAAAAGCGCAGCACCGTAGTTTTTGTAAATCAGTCGATCCACTTCCACGCTGGCGACAGCGAGGTAGCGGCCGCCGATGTCGTCATTATCGCCATTGACCGGGCTAATTGTTTGGTAGCTATAGCCGCGCACGCTGCGATCGCCGCCGGTAAAAAATCGTTGTGACGGGGGCAGTTGCGAAAAGTCGCTGGTTTCTATCGCGCCCAGTTCGCCGCGCAGCAGCAAGCGGCTGCGCGGACCCAACGGCAGCACACTGGCGCCGTTGAATTTGAGTTGCAGAAAATCAGTGGACGAGAAAATGCTTTCCGTGCCGCCGTGAATGTCGCCCGACAGGCTAATACCGCGACGCGTGCGCAGTGCGTCGTCGGCGCGTTTAAAACTCAGGGTTAGCCCCGGATACAGGAGGTCGCTGGTGCTGCTGCCTTCGCCGAAATCGAAGTTTTCGCGTTCGGCGCTCAGGTAAACGCGTCGCCGGCCCCAGCGCCAGCCATCCTCGATACTGGAGGAAAGTATAAAGCTGTTACTTACCGCGCCGCCGAACTCTTCGCTTTTGGCGGTGGCGCCAAAAGTGAGCTGGTCGGTCGAGACCTCATCAATGGGGATGATGTAACGTGCTGACAGTGCCTGTTTCACTACAGACAGTTGCAGGTCGCTGCGAAATTTGTGGCCGCGCTTGTTCAACCTGCGCAGCTCCACTCCCAGGCCGACACGCGGCCCGGTGTCGGTACCGTAGCCTGCGCTCGCGCTGTATTTCTGCGGTTTGCTGGGTTGCGTGCGTACGGTAATCGGCAGGTGCGGACGGCGCGGCGCCGGCGGGCCGGACAGGCGGCGGAAAAACATGCGGGACAGGGCGATGTCGTTGCGCCCTTTTTTCTCCAGCGGTTGCTCGGCAATGCGTTTGCGATCCGCCTCGATCTCCACCTGGCTGAAATAACCGGTATCAGTTAATGCCAATTGCAGCTCGTTAAGGCGGGACGTATTGAATGGTGCGCCGGGCTCGAATGGCACATGGCGTTGTGCGAATTCGGGTTTGAGTATGTCCTGTTCGATGCTCACTGGCCCGAAGTAGTAGCGCTGCCCGGTTTCCAGCACCAGTGCTATTTCCGCCCGGTTAGCTTCCGCAGTTACCCTGATCTCAGACTCTTTATAAGCCGCGTCCAGGTAGCCGTTGTCATAAGCGGCCTGAATCAGGGCGGTTTTGGTCGTGCTGTACTGGCTGTGTACCAGGCGCTTGCCCGGGGCCAGCTTGCTGGCGTTCAGGGCCTTTTGCACGCTGGGCTCATTCGCGCCTTCGCCGCGCGCTTGCAGGCGCAGTTTTTCCACCCGGGTCGGCGGGCCTTTGTCTATGGTGTAGCGGGCCGCCCACTCGTCACCTTCGGCGTCCAGCGCAGTTGTGATAACCGGCTGGTAATAGCCAAAGGGCTGCAGGGCCGACAGGATTTCGCCGCGCGCACGCCGGTGCAGGCGCGCAATGTGGCTGGCCGACCATTCATTTTCATGTTCGGCGGCAATCGACAGGAAAGCGCTGACGTTATCGGCCAGCTTGCCTTTTACGCCTTCGATTTCAACGCCAACGCTATCCGCCCAGCCAGCCGGGCTGGCCAGGATCAGCATGAGCAGCGCGAGTCTGGCGAGCCGCCGGGAGGAGGTGGGCGAAAAAACAAACATGGTTCTGGTAGACCGTAATTCTGTGCGCTTGGTTCGCGCGAGCCGCCAATGACGGGCTTCGCGGGTATTGAGTTGAGAATCTGGCTGTGTGGGGCCGGATGCCAAGATAGTGCTGCATTCACCTACAAGTAACACGCTGGATTATTTAGGCTAAGAGCGGCTCTGACAGGCCTTATGGGTCGTTGTCGATTTGTAGTGACGGCAGTGAATCTGCGGGGCTGAAGCCCAGCACCCGCGCGTAAAATGCGAGCTCGGACTCCAGTGCCCGCACGATATTTTCCGCTGCTTTGAAGCCGTGCCGCTCCTCCGGGAAACTGACATAGGCGACCGGCACCCCGCGTTCGCGCAATACATCCGCCATGGCGGTCGCTTGATCGGGCGGCACCACCTTGTCTTTCAGACCCTGCAGAAACAGCACCGGGCAGGTCACGTTCTCGGCGTGGTAAAGCGGGGACCGCTGCTGTAACAACGCCGGGTCTTCGCCGATAAGGCGACCCAGATAACGGGATTCAAATTTATGCGTGCTGGCGAGCAGGCGTTGTAAATCGGCGATACCGTAATAGCTGGTGCCCGCGGCGGCAATATCCGAAAAGCAGAGCACGCACAGCACGGTATAACCGCCGGCGCTGCTGCCGGTGATAACGACCTTGTTGGCGTTGATCAGACCGCGCTCGGCCAGATAATGGGCGCCGTATTCACAATCCTGTACATCGGCAATACCCCACTCGCCGTAGAGTTTTTGCCGGTAGGCGCGGCCGTAGCCGGTGCTGCCGCGATAATTTACATCCAGCACGGCGAAACCGCGCGAGGTCCAGAACTGGATGCGCGGGTCCAGGGTGGTCGTGGTGGCGCCGGTCGGGCCGCCGTGGCATTTGATGAGCAGCGGCGGGCGTTGGTTCTCCGGCCCGGTGTACTCCGGATTAACCGGCGGGTAGAACAACGCGTGGGCCAATTCTCCGTCTCCCGTCGGGTAGTCCAGCGCTTGTGGGGTGGAAAGCCGCGACTCATCCCATTCCAGGGTGCTGGCGCAGCGAATGGTTTTCAGGCTTTGGCCTGCGAGCGACAGGCTGCACAGGGTTAGCGCCTGCGTGGCCGACCCGCCGAGAAATACCAGTTGTCCGTCTGCGCAATGCAGCTGGTCGAGGTGGGTGAACGGCAAATCGTAAATCGCCAGTTCGCCATTATCCTGATCAACGCGCGCGAGCTGCCAGAGGCCGTCACGGGTGAACAGCGAGTAAAGCTGATTTTCTGCATCAAAGGCGTAAGTGCTTTGCCCGAATACCCACTGCGGCAGACCGAATTCCGCCTGTTCGTGGGTGATCGCCTGCAGGCCCTGGTCGCTAACGCGATGGATATTCCACCAGCCATCATGCCGGTCAGAAACGATATACAGCCTGCCATCGGGGGTGAACTGCGGCTGGAACAGCGACTCCTGCTCGCCACCCGCAAGGTAGTAAGGCTCGCTTTGGGTATGCAAGTCCATTGCCCATAGCTCACAGCCATCCCAGGGCATGTTTGGGTGGTTCCAGCACAGCCAAACCAATTGCCTGCCATCGGGCGACAAACGCGGGCTGGCGTAGAAATCCCGGCCGGTGACCAGTTCGGTGACCTCGCCTGCCTGATCTACGTGTACGATGCTGACGTGTGCCTCGTCGCCATCGTCGTGCGTTTCGCTTACTGCATACAGACATCCGCGTGCGGCGTCGTATTGTAGATCCGCAAAACTGGGGCCGGGTTCGGTAAGGCGCGTGGTGTCACCCTCGGGACTGCGATGATAAATGGCTTGGTCTTCTGCGTTTACAAACCAGATCTCACCAGCATGCACCGTAAACGCAGCGCCGCCATATTCGTGCACTGACGAGCGCGCGGACCAGGGGGCTTGCAGACAGTCTTCGGGTTCACCTTGGCTGTTTAACCGGACGATGGCTGTGCGCCCGGCTTCGGCTGGGCGGCCTTCCAGCCAGTATAAATGCGGGCGGCTGTTTGCCCGGTCCCACTTCAGATCGCCCAGTTTTACGGCGGCACCTGCCACGGCCTGCGCGGTTATCGGCGAGGCCCAGCTGCCGTGTTCTGCTTGCTTGCTCAATCCCATTGTTGCTCGACCTCATGGATCTGATTTGCCTGTGCATCGAAAGCGCGCTCCAAAAAGCGCAGTCCGCCGTTATTGGCACGCAGTATCAACGTGGATGCGCGGGTACCGTATTGCGGGCTGCGTACAAATACCGGGGACAGCATTTTTTCCAGGGCCTGCCCGACGCCGGTATCGGGTAATTGTTCGGCGCCGGCCGGTTCGTCATCTTCAAGCAGGCGGAAGAGTGCTTCGGCATCAATGTCAGCGGGACCAATGGCCTGGGATAAGCCCTGGGATGCGCGCCGTGTTTTGGGCCATTCGTCGCCCAGCACGCCGTTGGATATCGCGTGCACGCCCGGCGGCACGCCGAGGATGCCGCGGGCGTCGCGATTACCGAGATAGAACATGTCTTCCTTGTCGCCGACCAGCAGATTAAAGCCGCCATATTCCTGCTTTGCTGCATCCAGAGCCACGCAATATTCGCGCGCGCTAAGCGCACCCGCCAGGTAATCACGCACTAGCCAGCCGCGGGACTTCTTGTCCTCCTGTGGCGCCTGCATGTCGCGAAAATTGGTCACCGCGGCAAAGCGGCCATCCGGGGTTACGCCGCACCAGGCGCCGCCGGCCACGCCGTCGCGCCCGGCGTAAATTTGCGGGTGATCCGGCCAGGCGTGCGCGGCCTGTGTTGCGCGCGCATGGAATTCATCGCGATTGGCGGCCAGCACCAGGTCGTAATCCGGGTGCGCGCGCCAGGCGAAGGCGATTAAACACATACACGAAGTTCCTGTGGGGTTATACAGGTGCCAAGACTAGCAAAGTCGTAGAGCAGACTGGGGCAACCAGATTGTGCAGTGCACAAATTTACGTTAAAATATAGCTTAATATGAAGCAAGTAAAAGACATGCAAAACAATTCCGAACAGGCGCACGTCGTCATTGTCGGCGGCGGCTTCGGTGGTTTATTCGCAGCGCGTGAACTCGGGCGTTCCGGCTATCAGGTCACGTTGATAGACAAGCGCAATTTCCACACCTTTCAGCCGCTGTTGTACCAGGTGGTTTC
Organism: Salinisphaeraceae bacterium; assembly: GCA_041688215.1. Classification (GTDB taxonomy): domain Bacteria; phylum Pseudomonadota; class Gammaproteobacteria; order Nevskiales; family Salinisphaeraceae; genus JBDNIO01. The sequence continues at coordinate 20,722 of JBDNIO010000130.1, forward strand.
CGGCATCCTGACGACCGGCGATGTGTGTATACCGCATCGCGTGCTGCTGCGTCGCTACAAGAACGTGCGCACCCTCATGAGCACGGTGTATGAACTGGACCCGGAAAACCGTCGCATCGTACACCAGCACGGCGAGATGCATTACGACAAGTTAATCGTGGCCACCGGTGTGAAGCACCACTACTTCGGCCATGACGAGTGGGCCGACGACGCGCCGGGGTTGAAAACCGTAGAACACGCGCTGCGCATGCGCCGCAAGCTGTTCTACGCGTTTGAGATGGCCGAACAGGAACCCGACCTGGAACGGCGCAAACAATGGATGACCTTCGTGGTGGTTGGCGCCGGTCCCACCGGCGTGGAACTGGCGGGTGCCATTGGCGAGCTCGCCCACCGCACTATGGTGGGTGATTTCCGCAGCATTGACCCCAAGGATTCGCAAATTCTGCTGGTTGAAGGTACAGACCGCGTGCTGCCCGGCTACCCGGAAAAGCTTTCAGCCAAGGCCGCCGAAATGCTGGAAGAGCTAGGCGTAAGCATTCACACCAACACCATGGTTGAAAATATCGACCGTGACCGCGTTAGCGTCAAAGGCCCGGATGGCGAACGCCTGATTAAATCCGACACCGTGCTATGGGCTGCGGGCGTACGCGCCTCGGCCTTCGGGGGAATACTGGCCAAGCGTACCGACGCCGAGCTGGATCGCAGCGGCCGCGTGCGCGTAGAGCCGAACCTGTCATTACCGGGCCGTCCGGGAATTTTCGTAATCGGAGATCTGGCCCGCTGTACGGATGGCAAGGGCAAGCAGGTACCCGGTCTTGCCCCGGCCGCGATTCAACAAGGCGAATACGTGGCTAAGTTGCTCAAACGCTCGGCCGCAGAAAAGACCACCAAGCCCTTTGTCTACAAGGACGGCGGCAGCATGGCCGTAATCGGCCGCAACCGCGCGGTCGGCAACCTGAAATGGATGCAGATTTCCGGCTTCCCCGCCTGGCTGCTGTGGATTGGTGTGCACATTTACGCACTCATCGGCGGCGAGCGCCGCCTGCGCGTGATGCTGCAATGGGTGTGGAAATACTTCACCCGACGCACCGGCGACCGGCTGATTACCGGCAAGCCGCCCAAGACCCGGCAGCTGGTAGATACCCGGCGCGACGCGCCCTGATCAATCGGCGCGTAACCGAAAGTGCAGAATCCCCCAGCGCAGATCCCCGGCTTCGCCTGCGGTGACCCAGTGTTTTAGCCCGGCGATCATGTTGTCGGCGTATTCCCGGCTTATGCGGTTGAGCATCTCGTCGTAGCGTGATTCGAGTTCGCGGCGCACGCGATCATAATGACGCGGCAGCTGCTCGGATAAATCAGTGAATCCGAGTTTCTTGAAGCCGAGTCCGTCTAGTTGCTGGTCGTAGAATTCGACCGAGCCCAGGCTCTCCAACTGGATGCGATCAAGCACCGGTTGCAACCGCTCATGCGAGCAACCCGGGCGTTGCATAGGGTCGGTAAAGATCAGTTCGCCGCCGGGTTTGAGCACGCGTTTGATCTCGGCCAGCACGCCTGCGCGGTTACCGCTGTGCAAGAACGCATCTTGGGACCAGGCGGCATCGAAGCTGTTGTCGTCGTAGGGGATATTTTCAAAATCGCCGTCGATAACCGAAATCAGGTCGGTTAGCTTCTCGCGCTGGTTGATCTCCCGCGCCTGGGTATTTTGTACTTCACTTAAATTGAGTGAGACCACCTCGCAGCCAAATTTGCGGGCCAGGTAGCGCGCCGAACCCGCGTAGCCGCCGCCCAGATCAATGCCGCGGCTGTCTTGCGTTACCGATTGCAACTCGCCGGCCATACGTTCGACCGTGCGGTGGCTGGCATCGCGAATGGGCTCATCGGTGGATTCATACAGACCGATGTGGATGTCTTCGCCGCCCCATATCTGCCCGTAGAAGCTGTCGGCGTCTTCGCTGTTGTAGTAGCTCTGAGCAGTCTGGACCACGTCAGAATAGTTTTTGGCCGCATGGCTATTCATCTTCGAGCACCTCTTCTTCCAAGTACAGCTTTTGCGCCACGTGGATGAAAAAATCCGGTTCGTAGTGCTCGTAGGTGCTTTGGAAATCGCCGTAGGTGTCGATGTGCTGGAAGCCGACGTCGCGCATCAGGTGGCGTACGTATTGGCGCCGCAACGGGAACATATTCAGATGAAATACGGATTCGTCCGGGAATTCGTAACGAAAGCGCGCCAGGCCCTCGTCGATGTGTTCGGGCTCGGCGGAGACGTTGTCGCCACAGTAATAATACTTGTGGCTAGGGCCTGCATCTGGGTTATCCAGCAAGGCGTCGTAGTTGCGTTGATCCATGATTAACACGCCGTCGTGCGCGAGCATGCCGTAAAACTCGGCCAGCGCGCGCCGCCGGTCGCGTTCGGAAAATATATGCGTGAAGGAATTACCCAGGCAGACGATGGCGTCGTAACGCCCGTTCAAATCGCGTGACAACCAGCGCCAGTCGCTGTGCATGGTGCTTAGCAGGAGGCCGCGGTCGCGTGCGTTCTGAAAGGCCTTGGCCAGCATTTGCGGGCTGCCGTCTACGCTGGCGACATGGAATCCGGCGCGCATTAACTGCACCGAATGAAAACCGGTGCCGGTGGCCACGTCGAGCACGAATTTAGCATTGTGCTTGCGCAGTTCCTGTATGAAGAAATCGCCCTCGCTATTGGCGCGACCGTCCCAGTCAATCAGTTCATCCCAACGTTCCACGAACGCATGGACATATTCCTCCTGATAGTGGTCGGTCTCACGGACCTTGAGCGGGTCGTCACCAAATCGTTGCTGTTTATTGGCTTGTGCCGCGATTGTGCTGCTGGCTGGCATATAGCTCCCTCGTGTACTTGAAATAACCCTCCAATGCTACAGGCTAAAGCGAATAATTAAAACTAGGGCATACCCCAGGGTTTATAGCCTCGGATTCGCCTGCGCTGCATAGATTTCGCCGTGTTGCGTGTATTCGGCGCGCAGGCCTTTGAGCAGACTTTAGCACATGACCAATAAAACTGCCGCGAACGGCAGCCCGGCGGTAATCGATACCGTTTGCAATGCGCCCAGGCCACCGGGCTGCAACAGCGCGGCCGCCACGACGCCTTCCAACACCGCCCAGAAAACGCGCTGGGCTACGGGTGTGTCTTCGTGCCCGCCAGAGGTGATGATGTCGATAACGAACGAGCCTGAATCCGAGTTGGTTACGAAGCACACAATTACCACGATCATGGTCAGGATGGATGTGACCAGCGCCAGCGGATAGCCTTCGAACAGCACATAAATGGCGGTGTGGATGTTGTTATTCACCGCCGCGCCGATGCTGGCATTGCCGAACAGTTCGTTATGCAGCGCGGTGCCGCCGAACACGGTTAGCCACACAAAACTCATCAACACCGGCACCAGCAATGCGCCGGTAATGAATTCGCGGATGGTGCGTCCGCGCGAGATGCACGCGATAAACATGCCCACAAACGGCGACCGCGATATCCACCATGCCCAATAGAAAAACGTCCAGCCGTTTTGCCAGCCGCCGGGCTCGCCGCGCAGGTTTTCGGTCCAAAGCCGGTGGAGGGCAGGTGCTGCAGGTAATTACCGATATTCGATACCAAAGAATCCAGCAAAAACAAGGTGGGTCCGGCAATGAGCAAGAACAACATCAACGCCCCGGCCAGCACTAGGTGCGGCCTTGTAATCAGCTTGTTTAACTAGCCGGGCGGGAAATGCAGGCAATCTGCATTGCGGCCCATGCGCCGCGCCGAGCGCATCGCAATACCTTCAGACAACGCCCCCCGAATTACCGGCGCCGCTGTGCGCAGGCTCTGGCACGCCGCCCAGTCGGATGCGCGCTGCCCGCGGCTGCGCGGTATCAGCCCGCGCGCCCAGTTAGGTAGCAGCGCCGCGCCCGCGCCCAGAAATATCCGGCGGGATAGTCTCGCGGCAGGAATTGGCAGGTCCATGGATTCCAGTACCGCCAGCGTATCGCGCGAGCGTTCGCTAAACTCCAACTCGGGCAGCATGGACTGGAAATAGTTGTCCATGGCCGCGCGCGAGTCCGGCACGTTCTCAGCGCCCAGGGCTTCGGCAATGCGGCGGGTTTCGTCGAAGTACTGGTCCTGCCACGCCACCGATAAATCCGATCTGCGATAGGTTAGGTAGCCACGCATAAAACTGTACATTTCGGTGCAATGCACCCAGGCCAGCAGTTTCGGGTCGCGTGCGGAATACGGCAGGCCATCGTGGGTTTGGCCTTTAACCTTGGCGTGAATCTGATCGACGCGTTGGATAATTCGCCGCGCGTGCGCCTTGGGCGCGTAACTGGTTGCGCCTACAAACATCGTCGTGCGTTGCAGGCGGCCGAGTGCGTCCTCGCGGAAATTGGAATGGTCCAGCACGCCTGCCAGCGCGCGCGGATGCAGCGTTTGCAACATTAATGCGCATACTCCGCCGGCCATCATGGCCGGGAAGTCGGCGTGCATTTTCCAGGTGGCGCTATCCGGGCCGAACAGGCCGGGGTCGCCTCTGGGGGCATCGTAGTCGATGCCGAAATCCTCACGCGTACCGACCACGCCGACAATGGCATTGCGTATGCCACCGTAAATAGACTGTGTGAGCCGTTGGGAGGGCACGTTTTTAGTGCGGCTTATCCATCATTATGCTGTCGATTTTAGCAGGATTATTTTGCTTGCATCGATGACTGCTTATGACTAGAAGTAATACCCGAAATTTATGTTAAACCGGGTAATCCAGTCGTTGGCGCTGGGCGAACCCAGGTCGGTAAGTTGCGCGCCACCAAAGCCGCCGTTGGATATATATGGGCTGGTGAACGGCTGGTTCTTGCCGAGCACGAAATCCACATAGGTGAACAGGGCGCCGGCGCTGATGGATACGCCGGTTACGTTCTGGATGGTTTCCTCGAAGCGATTATCGTCCTTGTCGACGTATGTGAAATCGTTGTAATACTTGAGCTCGGTGATGGGACCGAAACTGACCGGCTGGGTATAGGCCACGTTGGCCAGATAGGTCCAGGCTTCGGCCGGAAGCGTATATTCAAAACCGTAGGCGCCGGTGCCGATGATCGCTTCGTCGAAGCCGCCGGAGACTTTCGGGTTTATCTCGTAGCGGGTAAGTTGCAGCATCACATTCCACGGCCCGTAGTCGCCGTTTAAGTGTGTTGCCGCGGCCCACTGGTCGCCGTTGCGGTTTATCGTGCTGTTATACACGCGCCCGCCCTGCGCCGATACGCCCACTTCGCTGGCGGCCGCGGTATCCTTGCCGAAAGTGTAGGCGTAGCGCACGTTGATGGTGTTGCTGTCTTCTATGGATTCCTGATCCACCGAACCGTCGACGCTCACCCGGGCCACATTCAGCGGGTCATAGGAATATCAGTCGAAATCATTACCGCCGGAATATTCATCGTTCTTGAAAAAGGCAATCTGCAGGTCGTGCGCGCCGTTTGTGTAGAGGGCGTTTATGCCGCTGTCGTAGTCGTCTTCCAGGCCAAGATAATAGTTGGAGGAGAAGAAGAAGTTATGTGACGAATATGGCGTAATGCCGAACGGAACCTGTTGAATGCCCAGCCGGCCTTGCCAATTCTCGGTGAAGTCGTAGCCCACCCAGCCGTGATGAATGAAACGCGCGCTGGAATAGAAGCGGTATTCGCCGCCGAAATTTATGCGCACCGTGTCCAGATCAATCTCACCCACGGTGGCACGGTCATTGTTGTCGCGCCCGCGGCGAGAGAGTTGAAACCGCACCGCGCCGCCGACGTCGATTTCCTTTTTGGACGCTTCCTTGTACGTGGCTTTGGCGATTTCCTTTACGCTTTTATCCTCGCGGCTTTCGCTGAGACGGTCATCGGCGGTGGCCTGCTCCAGTCGGTCTTCCAGCTGCTGTACCTGTTGCTTGAGTGCGTCCAGTTCCTGGCGCAGTGCTTCGGCCTCGGTGTCGGCGGCAACCGCCGGTGTGGTTAGCATGACTATGCAGCCGGCAGTGAGTAAACGCAGGTGTCTCATTGAATCCCCCTTTTCGGATTCCTGTTTGATTAGTCTCAGCTCCCGCTTGGCATATGGATGTGTCAACATTTTCGAGCACTGTAAGTGCTTGAAAATGCAGCAACTCCCTAGCGCCGCGCCCAGCCCCAGCGGGGCACGGTCCTATAGCCTGTTCGTGGTGGCTACATCTTGCCTTCGGCGGTCAGCATGAGTCGCTCGTGGTGCAGCCCCTTGTACAGGCTGACGCACATCACAAGCAGCACCAGCGTAAACGGCAGCCCGGTTGTGACGGCACAGCTTTGCAAGGCTGACAACGCGTTAGCGCCACCGCCAAACAACAGCGCGCCGGCAATCAGGCCTTCCATCACGGCCCAGAAAATACGCTGGGCGACCGGGGCATCGATCTTGCCGCCGGCGGTGATGCTGTCAATCACGAGCGAGCCGGAGTCGGACGAGGTGATGAAAAACACCAGCACCAGCACAATGGCCAGAAACGAGGTGATCGTAGTGAGCGGCAGGTGCTCCAGCATCTGGAATAACGCCAGGTCGGCATTTTCCAGGCCTTTCGACAATTCACCGACGCCATTCATCGCCTGGCTCAGGCCATTGCCGCCGAAGGCGCCCATCCACATTACGGTGATCAGGGTCGGGATAATCAAGACCGCAATCAGGAATTCGCGCACCGTGCGCCCTTTTGATACGCGCGCGATGAACATGCCGACGAACGGCGACCAGCTAATCCACCAGGCCCAGTAGAACACCGTCCAGCCGTGGTACCACTCCGTGTCTTCGCGCCCGATCCAGTTGCTCAGCGGCACCAAATCCTTAACGTAGGCAACGGCGGTGGTTGCCATCCACCCGAAGGTATCGAGCGCCGAGCCGGCGAAGATGACGAACAGCAGCAACAGCAGTGCGATACCCATGTTGATGTTGGACAGCAGTTTGACGCCCCTATCGACGCCACGGATAACCGAGAACAGCGCCACCGCGGTGACGCCCACGATAATGCCGATCTGTACGTTGATGCCCTTGCCCGTTTCGAACAGAAAATCCAGTCCGCCCGCGGCCTGCTGCGCGCCAAAGCCAAGCGACGTGGCGAGCCCGAATATGGTGGAGACGACGGCCAGCGTATCGATGATATGCCCGGGCCAGCCCCAGACACGATCACCTAGAATCGGGTAAAAAGCCGAACGAATAGTCAGCGGCAAGCCCTTGTTATACGCGAAGAACGCCAGCGACAACGCCACCACCGCATAAATGGACCAGGGGTGTATACCCCAGTGATACATGGTGGCGCCCATCGCGTTGCGGGCGGCCTGCTCAGTGCCGGTAGGACCGCCCAGGGGCGCACCGTACCAGGCGCCGTGGAAGTAGGCGGCGGGTTCGGCCACGCTCCAGAACATGAGCCCGATGCCCATGCCCGCGGCGAACAGCATGGCAAACCAGGAGGGCCGGGAAAATTCGGGTACGGCGTCTTGCCCGCCGAGGCGTATTTTCGACACCGGCAGGAAGATGAGTGCAATACAGAACAGCACGCATATGTTGCCGGTGACGATGAAAAGCCAATCGAAGTAGTTGATGGCCCAGTCGCGGGCGCCGGTCAGCACGTTGTTGGCGGTCTCCGGGAACATGATCGTTCCCACAACAAATATCAGCACGATCAGCGCGCTAAAAAAGAAAACCGGGTTGTGCAGGTCCATGCCCCATTTCTGGACATTGTCCTGACCCACCTCGTAATCTGTATCGTAATCCGCTTCCAGCGCGGTCAATTCCTGCTGATTCATAGGCTTTTATCCCCCATTAAACATAACTCTTTTCACCCTAACGCATTTCGGCTGTGTTATGTAATTGGCATAAACCAGTACATGCGCGGTTGTGCGAAAAACACGAACTTTCCTTTCCTGGCGTAGACGCTAAAGCCCAACACCAACCAGAAATCTCCAGGGATTAGATAAATGGCCGACACGGGCTTAATCCTGCTCGGCGCGATTCCCGCCGCGGTCATGGTGTTGGCAGTGCAGGGCGTTTTTGACCTGGCCGAGCGTCTGCTGGTGCCGCGCGAATTGCGCCTCTGAATTCAGCGTCTGCGTATAATGGACACAAATAAATACCAAGGAACGACATGTCCCAGACCAATGAACGAGCGCTTGTTCTAATCACCGGCGCCACCGGTTTTGTAGCCGGCTGGATCGTGAAAAAGCTGCTCGACGAAGGCCATACCGTGCACGCGCCGGTACGTGACCCCGACAACGCCGACAAGCTGAAGCATCTGAATGACCTGGCCGCGAACGCGCCCGGTAGCATCCGCTATTTCAAGGCGGATCTTTTGGACGAAGGCTCCTACGACGAAGCCATGGCTGGTTGCGAAGTGGTTTTGCATACCGCTTCGCCTTTCACAACCAAAGTCAAAGACCCGCAAAAGGAATTGGTCGATCCAGCATTAAAAGGCACACAAAACGTGCTGGGCGCCGCCAACCGCACGGACTCAGTCAAGCGCGTGGTAGTCACCAGCAGTTGCGCTGCGATTTACTGCGACAATATCGACGTGGCCAACGCCCCCGGTGGCGTGCTGACCGAAGAAGTCTGGAATACCAGTTCTTCACTGGACTACAACCCCTACTACTACTCCAAAACCGTGGCCGAGAAAAAAGCCTGGGAAATGGCCGAAGCTCAGGACCGCTGGAAGCTGGTTGTCATCAACCCGTCCCTGGTGATTGGCCCCGGCATCAACCCGCACGCCACCTCCGAGAGTTTCGAAATCATCAAAACTCTGGTCAGCGGCGAAATGAAAATGGGCGCGCCGCTGGTGGGCATGGGCACCGTCGATGTGCGCGATCTGGCTGAAGCGCACTACCAGGCCGCATTCAACCCCGCCGCGCACGGCCGTAACATCCTGAGTTCCAGCAACACGCATATACTGGAATTGGCGAGCACCCTGGAAGACAACTACAGCCAGTACCCGCTACCGCGTCGGCAACTGCCGAAATGGTTGCCGTGGCTGCTCGGCCCCGTCACCGGGTTTTCGCGCAAGTTCATCAGCCGCAACTTCGGCTACCGCTGGAAAGCCGACAACAGCAAGGCCAAGCGCGAACTGGGGCTGAAATTCAGGCCGCTAAAGGAAAGCCTGGAAGATATGATGGCGCAGTTGATCGAGAGCGGGCAGGTTAAGCGGCGGGCTGCATAAAACGACAATCGTTATTCATTCCGGGCGCACTCCGTGCGCCCGGAATGACAGTGAGGGTATTTCAGCCCGCCGGCCGCAAATAAATCGGTGACGACCACGCCCGCTCGCTGGCCGGCGCGGTGCAGTCATCGTCGGCGGGCGTGCGTAGGTCGCCGTAGCAGGGGTTTACAGCAAGGCACTGGCCTTGTTCATCGGTCTCGCAGCGCAAACCATCGGCATTGATTATGGGTGTGGGTGCCTGCAGGGCGCGTACGTAATAAATGAACTCGCGGCCGGCTTCGGAGAATTCTGGGTCATCGAATTCGAATGCGCAGCCGATGCCGGTGTCGTTACATTCATGCACTTTCCAGGGGTCTTCGATTAAATCGGCTATCGGTTCCTCCGCCGTGATTTGCGGGCGGATGCGGATGACTTCTATGCGTTCGATCGGGATACGTGTGTCCGACGGGTTGTAACATTCGCCGCCAGAAATGTACTGCAGGCGCTCGGCGCCGAGTGCTTTGGCGGCCTTGGGCGGGCAGCCGGGTTTCTGCTCAAACGCTCCCACCGCGCGCACGCGAAAACGCGGGGTGTTGGCCACGGCGGTGATGCTACCCATCGGGGTCTCGCCGTCCTGGCCGTTGAGCAGATCAAACCACAATAACTGGCGTGAACCGGAGGTGGCATAGACCTCGCGTCGCTGCATGGCGTCCCAGATGGCGCGCCGGTCGCGACCTGCGCTGTGCACGGCGACCAGTCCACCTGTATAGAAGAACGAGGCCTGGCGCTCGGCTTCCGTTATTTGCAGGAAGTTGTAGGGGCTGGTCGCGCGATCGAAGGGCTGCGACCAGCGCCTTTTGGTATCGGACTTGGCCGCGTCGGGTTTGGCGGCGTCTATGAATTGGCTTTGCGTTAGCGAATTCTGCGCACCGAAAGTATCGGTAACCACCGTGCGGTCTTTTTCTTTGAAGCCGTTGCCGGGGCGGGCATTATGGTTGTCGCTGGAGCCGATAAAGCCGAAGCGCAGGCCGAACGGGTCGCCGCTGGCGTCCTGCTCGTCGAAGTTACGTTTGGCCAGAATGTATTGCACCGAGCCGCCCGGGCGGTGATTAAGCGGCGGCATGAAGCAGTCTCGGCACTGGCCGGCGTCCAGCCAGTCTTCAGGGGTAACGCCGGGCACGCTAATGTGGCCGCCGATGAGCGCCGCGAGGTGGTTTTGTTCGGCTTCGTTTACGCGCTGTTCGCATTGCGCAGATTGCGGGTCGTCACAGCGCGCGCGGATAATCTCGCCGGCACGATGACAAGAGGGCAGATAGTTTTCACTGGGTTCGGGGCAAACCGGGTTGCCGTTGACATCGAGTGTTACGGCGCGCCAGTTGCGGTATTCCTCCGCGCTGCCGTGACCGGAGAACACTTCAATCAGGCGCTGACGCCGGCGGTCGTGTTGCCTGGGCGTAACCTGCTTGTCGAAGCTGTAACCGGGTGGCGTATAAAAGCCCCAGCTCGTGCCGTGCGGCACGGCCATTACCGGAAAGCCCCAGTCGGCCAGTTTGGTGAACAGGCCTTCGGGCGTGGCGGCGGTTTCTATGCAGTCGTTCGGCAATTCACGTACCGGAATACCACCCTCGCAGACCGGCCAGCGGCGCAGTTCGTCTTGCTTGTGTTGCTGGTCAAACTGGCGCTGGCGATTTTTGAAATCCACCAGGTAGGGGCCGATATATTTCTCGAAGGGATTGAGCGAATCATTGCGCATGGCCTTGAACGCGGTGCCTGACGCGGCGATCGGACGCGTCGGGATTTTACCTTCTTCGTAATCCAGCAGAAAAACATTGCGGTGGCCGTAATGGGTTTCTCGAGTCTGGCCGATCTGGGTCCATTCCCAGCCGAGAAAAGTCACCAGATCGGGATTGTCCGGGTCGCCGGCGGCGGCGTTGCAGGCGCGCACGCTGTCCTTGGTGAGCTGCCAATGGCGCGGGGTCTGGCTTTCGGCGTGGTCGGTCAGCGCCCAGAAATCCAGATCGGCAACGTAGCGGGCGTAGTCGCAGGCGTCGGCCGGTGGGTGGATGCCTTCACCGCCGAGCAGCGGAATGCTCCAGGCGAACGCGTCCATGGAAAACGTGGTGTGCGCGTGCACGTCGCCAAACAGAATTTGTTTGTCCTCAGGCGCACCCACGTTATTTGCAGCGGCGCGCTGCTTATGTTTTTGCGCGTACAACTGCGCCGGATTATTGTCCGCCACGGTAACCTCGCCCGCGGGCTGCAATGCCCCCTGACGATCGACCCCAATCACCACTGCCGCGCCCAGCAGCACAAGCACCACCACTACAAAAAAAGCTAGCAAACGCTGCATCACATTTCCCCTTACACTCTTATTCGTGTCCCAAGATAGCAAACAGGGCCGCAGCCTGCGTATAATTCGCATATGGCTTTGCCTCCCCGTCCATCCCGAATCACGCTCTGGCTTGCCGCCGGCATGCTTGCCGGACTGGTTCTGGCTATGGTCGGGCTGCTGCGCGCGCCGGGCGCGGATCGTGCTTTGCCGCCGCAATCCGCCGCGCAGGTTGCAGGCGTAAGTATCAGCCGCGCGGAACTGAAACGGGCGGTGGAGGCGGTTGCTGCGGATCGACGCACACCGCCGGATGCAGCGCAGCGCCGGCAGATTCTGGCACGGCTGGTTAACGAAGCCCTGCTGATTCAGTACGGACTCGATCTGGACCTGGTGCGCCAATCCCCGCAACTGCGGGATCAACTGGTGGATACAGTTTTGACTGGCCTGCGTAACGAGGCCGACGCCCAGCAGTTTGAAGCCGCCGAGGTGCAGGCGTTTTATCGCGAACATCTGGCGCTGTTCAAGGGGCCGGACCTTTACCAGGTCGGTGTCATTCGCGCGGCGGAAAAATCGCAGGCACAGGCCGCGTTTGAGGCGTTGCAAGCGGGCGGGGATTTCCGGCAGATACAGTCCCGATACAGCCCCGGCACTTTGATACTGCCCGTTGCCGCGCTGCCACCAGACAAGCTGCGTGATTATCTAGGTCCGACCCTGACGCAACGCGCCCAGACTCTGTCCGTGGGTGAAACCGCACCACCGATAGCCGACGCGGGCGGCTACGTTATAGTCCATCTGCTGGCGAGAAAGACCACCACAGCACCGCCGTTGTCGCAAGTTGAGGAGGCGGTGCGTTTCGAGATGCGCCGCCGCGCCGCAGAAACCTTGATGCAGAAGCGCCTGCAAGCGTTGCGGCAGCGCTATGACGTCAGTATTGCCGATGATCTGGCAGGCGATCTGGCAGATGATTTGCAATAAGGGCGGCTGGCTTCTGGCGCTAGCCGCCCTGTGCCTGTGGAGCAGCGCCGCGTGCGCCCACACCCGCAGTGTGTCCTACTCGTTCTGGACGTTCACCGATCAGGGCGCCGAAGTGCGCGCGCGTATATCGCAACTGGAATTATCGCGTGTGGGCTTGCTCCCGGAAGACCCGGATTACCGCCAGCGTGCCGCCCAACTACTTACAACCAGTCTGGTGCTTGCCGATAATAACGGCGTTTGCGCTGTGCATGATTCATTGGCGCCGGTGCTGCGCGAAGGGCAGTTGTTGCACGCATGGCGCGTTGACTGTGGCCATGCGCCCGAGCGTGTTACCAGCCATCTCGGGCAAACGCTGGTTTCAGGCCACAGTCATTTTCTAACCGCCTATACCGGGGCGGGCCCGCCCATAACCAAAGTACTTACCGGGCAGAACAACACGCTCGTTCTCGCTTCAGGCCCGGCCACACAATCAGCCCCGGATGGCCTACTTGCCTTCGTAAAGCTGGGCGTTACCCACATTTTAAGCGGCTGGGACCATCTGGTTTTTTTGCTTGTCCTGGTGGTCTTGGCGACCACGCTGCGGGAGGTCGCCTGGCTGGCCACCGGCTTTACCCTGGGCCACAGCATAACCCTGGCGATTGCCGTGCTGGGTCTGGCACAACCTGCGCCGCTGGCGGTCGAAGCCCTGATAGCACTTTCGATTGTCGGCCTGGCACTGGAAAACGGCTGGCGGCTGGACCCGCGCAGCGGCGTGTTGTCGCTCGTCAGCCTGCCCCTGCTTTTGGCCGCAGGCTGGGTTGCCGGCGTGTTGCCAGGTCTGGTGGTGACGGGTTTTGCGCTGTTTATACTGGCGTATGCGGGTTTGCTTCGGGTACAAAACGCCGGCTTCAGACTACGCCTGGCACTCACGTGCGCCTTCGGCCTGATACACGGCTTCGGCTTCGCCGGCGTATTAACCGGTATGGACTTGGCGCCCGGCAGAACCGTCCAGGCCCTGCTGGGTTTCAATCTGGGTGTCGAGGCCGGCCAGTTGCTGTTGCTGGCGCTGGTCTGGCCGATATTGCGATGGCTACAAAGCAAAGATTGGCCCGCTGCGCAGGGCCTTTCCGCTACGGCTGCTGGCATCGGCGTCTGGGTTTATCTGCTGCGGGTTTGTGGTTAAAGCATATTTCTCTAAAAACTGCTTTCGATATCCATGCTCTTATGCAACACCCGTATTACTAAAATCCTGTCCGTTTCCTGGAGATAGAATACGACGTGTGATTGATGCTGAAAGCGTCTTAGAGAGGGCAGCAGTTCTTCAGCACTCATTCCCATATTCGGGTTATGGGCGAGATGCTGAAAACAGGCTGCAAAACCATCACGGTATTTTCGCGCTTGAGTAATCCCGAAGCGGCTGATGGTATATGTGGCGATTTCCGCAAGGTCTGCCGCGGCCTTCGAGGTGAGCCGGTATTCAGTCTTCGGAGGCAAGCTGCTGCTCTGCCTGGTACCAGATATCAGACAAAGAGTTGGGGCTGATCCCGCTTTCCTGACCTTCCTGAAGGGTTTGCCGCAACACTAGTGACTTCGCTTTCTGGTCTTGGTCGCGACGCACGAGATCGCGGATGTATTCGCTGTCGTTAGTGTAGTCGCCGCGGGCAATCTGTGCCTTGATCCAGCGATTTTGTTGTTTGGTCAGGGTTATCGTTTTTCGGGTTGTATCCATGATCACCTCCGAAACCGTTTCAATAATCATACTATTGGTGCGGAGTAATGTCATGGCGTGCTTTATATCCGCCTATCCCCTCCTATTCGGCCGGTTGAAACAGCTTCAGGAATTTGGCGAACCCCACGCGCCCGCCTTTTGTGTATTCAAAATCCTTGGCGATGGCGACAGCGGAGTTTCGTTTCTGTGCCAGCATTTCTTTCCACACCAGCGAGTCTACGGCCACGTGGATATCCAGATCGTCCATCAACCGGGGCTGGATTTCGGCCACGCCGTGGCGTATCCAGATGGTGTACTCCGCGCCGCTGTCGGTGAAGGTGATGCCGGCTTTCTGGTTTATGTCGACCGAGGCCTGGGCGTCCAGATTCACCTGGATGGCGGCGAAAAATCGTTCCAGCGGCAGGCGCTTTAGCATCTCCGTGCCGGCGTTACTCAAAACTTCTATTCCCAGGCCTTTGAGTTCCAGCGCGCTGGTCAGGTAGTAATGCCGGGCGTTGGGGTTGGAGGCGGCTTCGCCGAGCGCGGTCAAGGCGGCGATGCGGGACTGGCGTACCGCTTTATCGTCGGGATTCAGACGCATCGCGTAGTCGGAAAGCTGCAACGCCCATTGGTGGTCGCCTGCGTCTTCGGCATCCTGCACGGCCTGACGCAGGGCTTTTTCGCCGCCGGCGAGCTTGGCCATTTTTTCGGCTTCAGCGTGAGGCGGCAACGGATTCAAAGTGGCCGGGTTGCCGTCGAACCAGCCCAGATTGCCGTCGAACACCGACCGCACCGACCATTCCACGGTGCCATAAAACTCCTGCAGAAACGGTGACTTAGCCAGGTGCGGTGGCAGTTTTACTTTTTCCACGATTTCATCGGGCGTGAAGCCCTGGTTCATCCAGCGCACGGTCTGGTCGTAAACGTAGCGGATGGCGTCGCGGTAATCGGTGAGCGTGTTATTGATTTTGTCTGCACCGGACACCGGGCGCGTGTGGCTGGGTACCAGATGCTCAACCGGCAGAGCGCGCATTTTGTCGAGGCTTGCGGTCCAGCCCTTGAGCGAGCGATAAGGCGTGCCGCGTATGGTGTACAGATTGGGGAAGGCTTTATATATATTATCGCCCGGCGCCAGCACTTTCTTGTCCGGAAACCAGACGAAAATCTGGTCATTGGTTTCACCCGGCGCGTGCACCAGTTTGAAACGCACGCCGGCAACTTCATCCTCCAGCGTATTGCTGAAGGTTATGGTGGGCGGCACAATGCCCAGCGTGCTGTCGGGGCCGATACCCAGGAAGGGGCCAACGCCATCATTGACCAGCCCGTCCGCATCCAGATAAGTACCGAACATGCGCAGCGAGCGTTTGGTAATAATCGGGCGAAATTCGGTGATGATGCGGTAAACGTATTCCATGGTCGTGTCGTGGGCGTACACGGCCGGTTCCAAGCCGTCATCTACAAAAGCCTGAGCGCCGAACACGTGGTCGGTATGGTTATGGGTATAAATAATCGCCTTCACGGGTTTATTCACGATCTCGCGGAAAGCCGCGCGCACCTTTTCACCTTCTTCCACGGTTTCCATGGTGTCGATAATGATGACCCCGTCGTCACCCTCCACCATGGTCGAATTGGCCAGACCGAAACCGACCGCTACGTACACGCCGTCGGTAACTTTAACGACCTCTTTTTTGAATTCTGCTGAGTGCGCGGCCAGATCAGCCGGCGTTTTAACCGGCGCCTGAAACTCGGGGGGTTCGCCGCCGCAGCCGGTCAGCCCCAGTGTGAGCAGCACGGCTGCCGCCAGGTTGTAAGTGCGTATTTTCATGATAGTCCCCCCCTGAATTCTGAGACTTCATTTTTGCACAGGTCCGGGGTGCCGGCTTAGACCGATTGAGGTAGGCGCGCCAGAAGCTTGCGGCGTACTGTTACTGGGCCGGAATAAGTCATATTCTTTGATCACGTTGATCGGTGCTGCCAAGCGGGGAGGGGACGCGCATGGCTACTCTGCAAAGAATATCTGAGCATTTGCGCGAGCCGCTGGTGCAATTCCTGGCGCTGGGGGCGTTGATATTCGCCGTAAATGCCTATGTGCAGCCGGTAATTGTTACTGACAACACAGTGGTGGTATCGGCCAGCCGTATCGCCGCTTTTCGCGCTGACTTCATGGCGCGTGAAAGCCGGGCACCTACGCAGGCGCAAGTCCAGGCTTTTGTTGATAATTATGTGGACAGCGAAGTGCTTTACCGGCAAGCGGTCGCGTTGGGGCTGGACAGGCAAGATCGCCTGATCCGCCGGCAACTGGTGCGCAAAATGCGCTATCTGCTGGAAGACGCCAGCCCGCTGCCTGAGCCCACGAACGCGGAACTGCAGGCCTGGCTTGATAACCATCCACAACGCTATGCCCGGCCGGCAACGGTTAGTTTTGAGCATGTGTTTATCGACCGCGCGCATGCAGACGCCAAGGTTCGGGCGGCTGCCCTGCTTGCCGCACTACGAAGTGGTGAAGCCTCCGCGCAGGAATCTGGCGATCCCTTTCCCGCCGGCACGCAGGTAAATGCGGCCGATGCAGACGAACTGGCCAAAACCTTTGGCAGTGACTTTGGGGCCGCACTTACCGGCCTTGTCGACAGGCAATGGACAGGCCCGATTCGGTCCCGTCTGGGCTTGCATCTGGTACGCATAACTACGCGCACGGACGCGGTTGCGGCCACCATCGAGTCTGCCGGTAAACAACTGCGCGTGGACTACCGCAGCCATCGACGCGAACAGGCCAACCTGCAGGCCGTGGGCACGCTGCGTTCGCGCTACCGGGTGCAGGTTGAGGATAGCGCCGGATGACGCTCCCGCGTTACTTCGCCGTGTTGTTGCTTGCGTTGCTCTCGATGCCGGCGTTTGCGCATGACTTGCCGGTGGCCTATGTGGGTCTGCAGGAACATGCAGGTGGCGAAGTTGCCGTCACCACCAAGGCCGCCCGCCGAGGCGCGTTATTACCGCGCCCAATCAGTCTTGATCTGGATGCGGCCTGCAAACGCCGTGGCGTCGCCAGCATTGAAACCACCCCGGAAACCGTAATCCGGCAATGGCAGTTACGCTGTGAGCAGCCCCTGACTGGCGCCCGCCTGCGCTTAAGCGGGCTGGATGCCATCCGCCCGAACGCCATCGTGCGCCTGCGTCTGGCCGACGGCAGTGAAAGCTACTTGCACGCGGATCGCTATAACACTGAACTGGTTCTTAGTACCGATGCGAATAAAAGCCCGAAGCAGGGTTTGAGCGCCTATTTCGGTCTGGGCGTGACCCATATTCTGACAGGCATTGACCATTTGTTATTCGTGCTGGGGCTCATTCTCGTTATCTGGCGTGGCGGATACGGGCTGCGGGCACTACTGGCTACAATAACCGCATTCACGCTGGCGCATAGTTTTACGCTGGCACTGGCGACGCTGAGTAAATTCAGCTTGCCGGGTACGGCGGTGGAGGCCTGCATCGCGGCCTCCATTTTGTTGCTGGCTGTTGAACTGGCCAGGTTTGAGCGCCGACGCGCGCAGGGGCAGGCGGTCTCGCTTACTTTCCGCCAGCCCTGGTTAGTGGCGTTTGCGTTTGGCCTGTTGCACGGCTTCGGTTTTGCCGGCGCGCTGGCCGAGACAGGTCTGCCGGAAGGCGCTCGTGTTTGGGCGTTGCTGTTTTTCAATCTGGGTGTGGAAGCGGGGCAGTTGCTGTTTATTGCCGGAGTGGGTTGCTGTTATTTCATGCTGCGAACCAGCTTGCCCGTGGCGCGCGCTGCGGCGTTGGCGACCACCCTTATAGGCGCTGTCGCCAGTTTCTGGTTGATTGAGCGTTTCACTGTGATAATCGGTATTTAACCGAGGAAAAATCATCGCTTTAACAAGAATTATTACCCCATTCGCGCTTGCAGCGCTGTTGGCGGGTTGCGGTGCCGGGGGCGCAGGTTCGGACAACGTCGGCCTGAGTACCGGCGATGATGGGGCACCACCACCGGCCGGCCGTTGCGCCGATTTTCGACCGCAACATCAGAACGCCTATTTCGGCGATTTGCACACGCATACCAGTTTTTCCATCGACGCCTATTTTTTCAATTCGCTGAACGGCCCGCGCGAGGCCCTGCGTTTCGCCCAGGGCGAGCCCGCCGGCCTGCCGGCTGGCGATGAGGACCCCGACACCCAGGCCAGAACCGTGCAACTCGACCGGCCGCTGGATTTCGCAGCCATAACCGATCATGCTGAGTCACTCGGCAATCTGCGTGCCCTATGCACGGCCAACGGCAGTGTTGAGGATGGCACCAACCCGGCCTGCAATTTGCTGGGCCAGCAAGTCCGCGCCAATATTCGCGGCTTCGTTTCCGGCGACACCAATCCGGCGCTGGCGTTGCTGCAAGGTGCTACTGCGGAATTACCGACCACGCGCACAGCCTGGGACGAAACCCGGCAAATCAATAACGAAGAATACAAACCCTGCGAATTCACCACCCTGCACGCCTACGAATACACCCCGAATTCTTTTGGTCAGGCGATCCACCGCAACATCTTTTTCCGCAACAACACCGTCCCGGGCGATGTGTTCAGTGCGGTCGGTGCCACCAGCAGCAGCGACCAGGACAATACCAATATCGAGTGGGAATTATTTGATCACCTGCAGGCCGAATGCACGAACGTTGAAGACTGCGACGTATTCACCATCGCGCACAACAGCAACCAGGGTGATGGTCGT
The DNA here is from genome assembly GCA_041688215.1 of Salinisphaeraceae bacterium. Lineage (GTDB taxonomy): Bacteria > Pseudomonadota > Gammaproteobacteria > Nevskiales > Salinisphaeraceae > JBDNIO01. Next base: position 39,614 of record JBDNIO010000130.1, read on the forward strand.
TTTTACCGGCCTATCGACCCCGCCACCGGTTTACCGCCCGCGCGTGACGATCAACCGTTAACCGTGGCTGATGCGCGTTTGCGCGGCGAGCTGGAACGCGGTTTTGAAATCACCCAGCACAAGGGCCAGTCCGAATGTGCCGTCGGTCTGGATGGCGGATTACTGCAGGGCGAGGAGACCAACTGCGATTTCGAAGTCTTTAAACACGTATGCGACGGCGACGCGGACGACCCCGCCGAGTGCGCTGAATACTGTACCGGCAGCGGCGACGATCCTGCCTTTTGCCAAACCACCGATCCGTTGTTCGTAGTCGATATCTGCGAGCAAACGCCCACCTCCGGCTCAAGCCCGGAAAACTGCACCGCGCCCAATGATTATCTGCGCAGCGTGCTCACCCAAGGGCTACAGATACAGGATAGCCTAGAGGACATAAATCCCTACCGAATGGGCATAATCGCGTCTTCAGATAACCACAACGGCACGCCCGGCAACGTGCGCGAAGCGGGGTTTACCGGCCACGCCGGGGTGCTCGATAACGACCCGAAAGACCAGCTTGGTCTATGGGGTTGTATCGACGCAGGCCCGCTGGATAACCCCGACCCGAATGATCCGGACAACTGCCCGGGGCGCCTGTTCCAGGACCGCGCCCGGCCATTTAACCCCGGCGGCCTGGCTGGCGTATGGGCACCGGAAAATACCCGCGAAGCCATCTGGCAGGCGGTCCGCCGGGGCGAAACCTGGGGCACCTCCGGCCCGCGTTTCAGAATGCGAATGCTCGCCGGCTGGCAAGATTTTCCGGCCGATATCGCACAGCGTCTGGCCTCCGGTGAAGACCCGGCCGCGAGCACAAATTTGCCGGGCGTGGCCATGGGCGCCGACCTTCTACCTCGAACTAGTGACGCGCCGGTGCTCACGATATGGGCCATGCAGGACGCCGAAGGAGACCCGCTGCAGGAGCTGCAAATCATCAAGGGTTGGGTCGACGCGGCAGGCATGCGCCATACCCAGGTATTTACCGTGGCCGAAACAGCAGACACGGTGCAGCGACCCAGTCGCGGGGGTTGCGCCGTATTTGCCGGCAATCATCCATCGCAGCTTTCGGCCACCTGGCGCGATCCCGAGTTCAACCCCAACCAGCACGCCTTCTATTACGCGCGCGTGCTGGCGGTGCCCAGTTGCCGTTTCGACACGCATTTATGTCTGACCGAAGATGTGGATTGCGGCGCGATAAATCCTGAAAACGGCGTATTGCCGCCGGCCAGCGGCTTACAGGGATTCGAGGGCTGTTGCCTGCTGGAGCAAGCGCAAACCGATCAGGGCCTGCGTTTTTCCGCAACACCGACTTTTCACACCATCGCTGAACGCGGCTGGACCTCGCCGGTCTGGTACAACGCGCCGCGCTAGTATAGTGCGTTGGAATTAACGTTACTTAAGCGGTGATGAGTCCGAAAACCTGTCATTGCGAACGAAGCGCGGCAATCCGGCTATCGCTTCGTCTTCCGGCCCACCTACAACAACCTGGCATTCGGCAAGACCATTATCCCGTCGCTGATTTTTTATCACGACGTATACGGTACCTCCGCGTCCCCCATTCAGAATTTCGTGGAAGGGCGCAAGCGCATCATTCCCGGCGTGGAGGCCCGCTTCAATCCGGACCTGACGGGCTCGATCAATTACATCATTTATACCGGCGCCAGGGACCGCAACCTGAGCGGCGACCGCGACTATGTGGAGGCGTTTCTGACTTGCTAGTTTTAGTCTTAACGCAAACTCGCCATGGCCGGTTGCCGCAAGACGTCTCTTACGCTCAGCAACCCGACCAGTCCGATTGCGGCGGTCGCGAGGCTGATGCTTGCGAGCCAGAGCAGGGGCCGCATTGTGTATTCGAGTTCCAGCAACTGGGTGGCGATCACGATCGCCAGGGCCTGCGCGACCCCCGTAGCCAATAAGGCGGCCAGCCCGCCGAGCAACAGAAATTCTGTCAGCAGGGCGGTTTTCAGAACCCGGCTTCGGGCGCCCAGGACGCGCATAACCGCGGCTTCATTGCGGCGCTGGGCGCGTGAGCCCTGTACGGCGGCGAACAGTACCAGCACGCCGGCCAGTAGCGTAAAGATGAATACAAACTCCACCACGCGGCTAACGCGCTCGGCGATGTCCTGTAATTGTTGCAGGATGACGCCGATATCCAGCAGGCTAAGATTCGGGAATTCGCGCACCAGACCATCGAGTGCGGCTTCCTGGCCCTGCACCACGCGCAACGCGGTGATGTAAGTCGCGGGATAAGTGTTCAGGAATCTCGGCGGAAACAGCATATAGAAATTCGCGGTCATGCTGGCCCAGTCCACGCTGCGTATGCTGGTAACCTGGGCGAAGAATTCCTCGCCGGCCACATCGAAACCCAGAGTATCGCCAAGTTCCAGCTCCAGGCGCTCGGCTACGGACGCTTCCACCGAAACCAGCCCCCGGCCTTCGTCCCCGGGCTGCCACCAGCGCCCGCTGAGCAGTTTGTTGTCCGGTTTCATCTGCCATTGCCAGGACAGGTTCAGCTCACGCTGCAGGAATTCGGCGGCTTCCTCTTCATCGCCGTTCAGCGGTTGATTGTTCAGGCTGACTAGCCGGGCGCGCACCATGGGAAAGATTTCGGGCTGGCCAAAACCGGCGTCGCGCAAGTAGTTGTCTACCGCCTCGGTCTGGTCCGGCGCAATGTTGATCACGAAACGATTGGGTGCATCTGTGGCCAGGTTCTGTTGCCAGCCGGCGAGCAGATCGCCGCGTACCAGAACCAGCAGAAACAGCACACTTAAACCTACCCCGAACCCGACCGCCAGCAGCGCGCTTTCGCGCGGGCGGCGCAGTACGGCCTGCAATCCCAAACCCACGCCCACGCCCGGGCCACGGTGTTTTGAAGCTGACTTGCCGCTACGCAACCCGGCCAGAAGTCTGATGCCACCCCGGGCCGCTAACCACAATACTGCGGCTGCGATGATGCCGCCGCCGAGCACGCGTATTGCGAGTTCCAGATCGCCGCTGAGCCAGATGACCAGTCCAGCGACTGTAAGCATTGCCATTGCTGAAACCATTCGCCCCCGCCACGGCGGTAACGGCAGCGCCCGCTGAAACACCCGTGCGGCCGGGGCGTGCCGAGCTTGCGCCAGCGCCGGCCAGGCGAATCCGAACAGGATGACGATGCCGGTCGCCAATCCAGGCAGCAGGGCGGATAAAGACGGCGGCGGCAAGGTTAGTTGCATCACCCCGGCAATTAATTGCGAGAGCACAGCTTGCACGAGAGTGCCGATCGTAACCCCCACAAGCGTGCCACTGATTCCCAGCAGCGCCAACGTCCAGATCAACGCGCGCAACAGGAAGCCGCGGCGTGCGCCCAGGGTCTTGATGAGCGCGATTTCGTCGTAGCGGCCCAGCGCGTGCTGGTGCGCGGACATGGCGATGGCAATCGCTGCCAGAATCACCGCTACAAGCGCCGCCAGATCCAGAAACACATCGGCGCGGTCCAGCGCCGCGCGCAGGGCCGGCCGCGCTTCGCCGGCGTTTTCCAGCGTTTCGCCAACCTCGAGTGTGGGTTCAAAATCGGCTCGAAACGCGCGTATATTTTCGGGTTTGCCCGCCAGCAACAGGCGATACGTGGCGCGGCTGCCCGACTGCAATAAACCGGTCGCCGCGATATCGCCGGCGTTAAGCATCACGCGCGGCGCCAGCCCCACAAAGCCGGTGTCCCGGTCGGGTTCCAGCAGAATTAACGCGCTGGCCTGGAATTGCGAATCCCCCAGTTGCAGCGTTTCTCCAAGCGAAATACCGAGCTCAGCCAGTACCCGGCGTTGCACCCAGGCCTGGCCCGGCGGCGGGCCGTGTGTTACGTCTTCGCGGCTGCCGTCAACGCGTTCGATGCGCAGGTTGCCGCGCAAGGGATAGTTCGCATCGACCGCTTTTACCGCGACCAGCGCGGTTTGCTCGTTGACGATGGCGACGCTGGCAAAGCCTGCCGTATCCGCCAGCCGCAGACCCGACTGGGCGATACGTTCGCGCCTTTCGGGCGCCAGCGGTGCGCGTAATTCCAGGCGCAGATCGGCGGCAATGGCGTCGCCCCCGCTTGCAGTCATGGCCTGACGCACGCGGTCGTTAAACAGATTAACTGCGGTGGCCGCCGCCACCGCAATGGCAAGTGCGACCAGTAATACCAGTAACTCGCCCCGGCGCCAGTCGCGGCGCAGGTTGCGGGCGGCAAAGCTAAAGCTGGTCATCGTGCAATCCGCGGTCGCGCAGTACCAGGCGGCGCTGGCAATGTCCGGCCAGTGTGCGGTCGTGGGTTACCAGAACCAGGGTGGTTTTCTGCTCGCTGTTGAGCGTAAACAGTAAATCGGCGACCTGGTTGCTGGTGGCATCGTCCAGATTGCCCGTGGGTTCATCCGCGAACAGAATTTTTGGCTTGACGGTAAACGCGCGCGCCAGGGCCACACGCTGTTGCTCGCCGCCGGAAAGCTGGCGTGGTGTGTGCCGCAAACGATCCGCCAGCCCGACTTGGCGCAGGCTGTCGGCGGCGCGGGATTCAGCATCCTTCTCGCCGGCCAATTCCAGCGGCAGCATCACGTTTTCCAGCGCCGTGAGACCGGACAGCAGTTGGAAAGACTGGAAAACAAACCCGACCTGGCCGCCGCGCAGTTGTGCGCGCTGGTCTTCGTCCAGCGGGCCCAGGTCTGCGCCCAGCAATTGAATTTGTCCGCGGGTTGGGGTGTCCAAACCCGCAAGCAGGGCGAGCAAGGTGGATTTGCCGGCACCCGAAGTGCCCACGATCGCTAGCGATTCACCCGCGGCCACGTTCAGATTAACGCCCTCGAGTATGGTCAGCCGATTCTCGCCGCTGCTAACCTGTTTGCCTAAATCCTGCGCCGCCAATGCGATTGTCGGGTCGGCCTTGTTGGAAGTCATAGATGAAGCCATATTTTAAGAAAGCCTTGTGTCTTTTTTTGCTTTTAGCGGTCAGCCAGATTGGCGTTGCCGCACCCTCGCAGCCGGGTATTACCCCGAATATTTTAATCCTCGGCGACAGCCTTAGCGCGGCCTACGGGATGCAGCGCGCGCAGGGCTGGGTTGCCCTGCTGGGCGACAAACTGGAAGACGAAGGCTATCCGCATACGCTGGTAAACGCGAGCATTAGCGGCGAGACAACCTCCGGCGGCCTGCGCCGTTTGCCCGCGCTATTACAGAAACACGAACCTGAAATCGTGATTCTGGAACTGGGCGCCAATGATGGCTTGCGGGCATTATCGATAGACGCTATGCGCGAGAACCTCGCGGCGATGATAAAGCAAAGTCAGGCCGCAGGTGCCCGGGTATTGTTACTGGGTATGCGTATTCCGAGTAATTACGGACCCGCGTATACCGAGTCTTTTCACGCCGTATTTGGCCAGATTTTCAAACAGTACGACACCGCAGTGGTGGATTTTTTTCTAGCGCCGATTGCGCTCCAGCAAGACTATTTTCAGGACGACCGTATTCACCCGAATCCGAAAGCGCAACCCTTGCTGTTAGGGCACGTCTGGTCGTCGCTAACAAGCCTGCTGGACAATGAACGTAGGTCGGATTAGCGCGGAGCGCGTAATCCGACGACTTCGGTCTGGCTCAGATATGTCGGCTTACGCTGCGCTAAGCCGACCTACGTGCATACCGTGCTACTCAAAACCCGGCGGCGCTTTGTAGTTAAAGCCAAGCTCGGTTAGCAACCCCGCAAACTCAATAGTCGTTTTGTCCTCCAGATAGGCGCCGACGATTTGCATGCCGATGGGCAGGCCGTGCGGAGTCTGGCCGATTGGCGCGGTGGTAACGGGCAGCAGCGCAGACGTCGCTGGGCCAATCCACATGAACTGCTCGTAATAGGCGCGCGTTTTGCCGTCGACTTCGAGTTTGCGCTTGAACATGTTCGCGCTGTGATCATGCTTGAAGGCACTGGTAATGTTCACCGGCATAAGCAGCACATCGTATTTTTCAAAGAAGGTTTCCCACGCGGCGCGCTGGCGTTGCCGCATTTCGTTGCTGCGCGCCCAGTCGCGGTAGCGCTGGGTAGCGGCGGCGGCGAAACGGCCCAGCTTGCCGCTGATCGTATCCGGTAACAGCCCCAACAACGGCGCAATGCGTTGCAGGCCATTGAAAACTTTCGGCGGCAGGCCGGCGCCGATTACGGCATTGAGAAGACGGTCGTACAGGTGGAATGCGTCTTTCGCGGAGACCGGAATCTGGGGCTGTTCATCCACCTGCGCGCCGGCTTCCTTGAGTTTTTTAGCAACGTTCTGCAACGCCTGTCTCGCGGCCTGCTCCACCGGGCATTCGGGCGCATCAAACCAGCAGGCGACGCGATAGTTTTTGAGATCGTCATGGCGCGCGGCGGGTAATTCCAGCGTCCAGCCCTTGGCATCGTGGCCATGGGCGCCGGCTAGGATATCCAGCGCAATTTCCAGATCGCCGGGGTCGCGCGCCAAAGGCCCGGATACCGCCAGGTCCGGTTCGGACAAGGTGCCCGGCGGCCCCGGAATATGTCCGCGCATGGGAATAATGCCGTGCGTAGGTTTGTGTCCGTACACGCCACAGAAATGCGCCGGCGTGCGAATGGAACCGCCGATGTCGCTGCCCAGTTCAAATGCGGTCAGGCCCGCCGCCACCGCCGCGGCCGCGCCGCCGGAGGAGCCGCCCGGTGTGCGGGCGGTGTCCCAGGGATTATTGCTGGTGCCAAACACGGCGTTAAAGCTTTGGATGTCCTGAGCGAATAGTGGGGTGTTGGTTTTGCCAAAAATTATTGCGCCGGCGTCAATCAGCCGCTGCACTGCCACCGCGTTGGTTTTTGGACGATGGTTTTTCAGCGCCGGTGCGCCGCAAACAGTGGCCATGCCGACGACTTCGTAAGAATCTTTAATGGTCATGGGCACGCCGTGCAGCGGGCCCCAGTTTTCGCCCGCTGCGAGTGCGGCGTCCGCCGCATCCGCGCGTTCGCGGGCGGCTTCGGCATTTAGGGCGATGACTGCGTTAATGCCGGGGTTGAGGCGCTCGACGCGCTCCAGATAATAGTCCAGCGCCGCGCGGCAGCTGACCTGTTTAACGCGGATTGCCTGCGCCAGGGCCCCGGCGCTTTTGTAGATTTCTTGGCTCACTGTATTCCTTGTATGTTGGTAGGCTCAGGTTGGCAGCACGATGTAACCAGCGCGCGGGAAATGAATGACCACGTCGCCTACTTGTTCATTCTGGTGGCGAAGTGCCACATGCTGTGCGCTTGAAGATACCAGTTCGCCACTGATCGGGTTAGTGGCGTAGTCATCCGCCATGACCTGAATCGCGTCGCCCGGTTTAAGTCCGTTGGGTTCATCCGGGTCGGTCATCTCCAGAGTTTGCGGCTCGCTGTCGCGCGCCAGCGCAAGCGCCTCTTCCCCGCTAATCTCGGATTTCTGTCCATGGCCGACGGCGGCAATGCGGTCCATCCAGGCTATTACGCGGGCGTATTTTTGCAGCGGGCCGGCTTCGCTCGGGCTGTTGTTGCGCACAAACCAGCAATTGTAATAGGCGTCCAGGTCGGCCCAGCTTGGCGTATCGCCGAGCAACCAGTCGCGGCCATGGCCGAGTTGCGCATCAATCCAGGCCACGTGGGCGCGATACTGCTCGCGCATGGCCGGCAGCATGGCTTGCATTTTCCTGAAATCGAAACGTGAGCCGGGCATGCCTTCGCGGTCCTCGATAAATTCCCTGGGCAGCTTGTCGCCCATGCCGCCAATAGCCACGACCGCGGCCGCCATGAAAAATCCGCCGCTGGCCCAGGCGCCGAGCGCGTGCACCAGACCGGCGCCGTCCGCTGGAACCAGTGACGGTTCGGGATAACGTCGTTCCAGCTCGCGCGCAATCAACTGCGTGTCGCAGTAAATATCTGCACCGCACTGCATGACCGGTATGCGGCGATAGCCGCCGGTCATGGGCAGGGTGTAGGGCCGCGGCAGGACCCAGTTCACTTCCAGCGAACGCCAGGCGATATTCTTGAAGCCGAACGCGGGCCGGATTTTTTCCGAATAGGGCGACATGGTGTAGTGGTGGAAAATGGGGTCTTGCATGATGTTTCCCTTTGTCTGTTGATCCGATACGAAGAATAACGCGAATGAGATTGCCGAATGGTACTGAATAGGCCTGCACAGATGAATTGGCGTTGCGAATATTGCGATTTTCGTTTATTTCGAATAAAGCAAGGATCCGTATCCGAACAACGGGGCGCATAGCATGAATACTCAATCCCACCTCCAGCAACTTCCCGACGCCGAGACCGTTGCCTTGGCGCGTGCCAGCGCGGTCGAGCTAAGTCGTTTAATGGCGCAAAGCCCAATAGCGACAAAGCACGGGTGCAACTGGATGGCCGCGACCTGGTATTGCCACGTTACGCCGTGGTGTTGTTGCGCGATCTGCTCGCGGAAATGGCGCAAGGCAATGCCGTAACCGTGGTGCCCACGCACGCGGAGCTGACTACGCAGGAGGCGGCCAACATACTTAATGTTTCGAGGCCGTATCTGGTCAAGTTATTGGAAGGGGGCCAAATCGGCTTCAGTAAAACGGGCTCGCATCGCCGTATCCGCTACCGGGATTTGATGGAATACAAGCAAGCCCGAAAACAACAAAGCGAGGAACAGCTAGACGAGTTAACGCGCCAGGCCCAGGAATACGACATGGGTTACTAATGCGCTTCGTGGTCGTATTTGACGCTTGCGTACTCTATCCCGCCCTGAACTCGCCGAGCATCTGCCCAAAACCCGGGCGGCCATGGACCGTGCAATACCCGACGGTTTAGTAACCGGCCACGAAAGCCTAATCGAAACCTTGCAACTTCCCGATCCGGACGACCGGCATGTACTGGCGGCTGCAATCCGTAGCGGCGCGCAACTGATTGTTACCTTCAATCTGAAAGATTTTTCCGCTGATGCATTGGCCGTTTACGGTATTGAGGCTGTGCACCCTGATGTTTTCGTGGAGTATCAACTCGACCTGCATCAAGGATTGGTAATTTCAGCGGCAAAACGGCATCGCGCCGCGCTGCTAAATCCGTCCAAAACCGCGGGTGAGTATCTGGAAACGCTGGCCGCGCAAGGCTTGGCGATTACCGCGGATCGGTTGCGGGATTTCGTGGGGTTGATTTAAAACGCTAGCCTCGCCTGCCCGGCTTTTTGTTTGGGTGCTTTGCGATACTGCTCCGGCACATCGCCCAAGGCATCGGCGGTTAACAGTTCACCGGCCAGGATTTCGTCAAGTAATTCGGCTTGGCTCGGGTAGTTCTCCAGGGTGCGCGTGAGCAGGTTTAACAGTTTGAGCAGTTCTGTAGTGAATTCGCTACTCCATTCGGCCGGGCGGATGTCGTCCAGCGGGGAGGAGGATTTACCCTTGCGTTTTAGCATGCGATAGCCCAGCCACGACTGCACGATTTTCAGGCCCGAGACTTCGAACTTCCAAACCGATGGAGACACCGGACCGAACTCGCCGCCGCCGATGTTAATTACTTGCCGGTCTTCGTGATAGCTGAATTTTTCCGGCAGGCCCGGGCCGGGCACCGGCGTGTGGCATTTAACCATGGGTTTGGGCCAGCTTTGGCCGTTGGCGAAGCGTTCGCCGTAGGTGTGCAGAAACAGCAATTCACGGCC
>JBDNIO010000131.1:0-2120 GCA_041688215.1 Salinisphaeraceae bacterium
ATGCTCAAGGTAGCGCGCGCACGCCGCATCATCGGGGAAGGCCCGCTGAAATTCTGGCAGCGATGTCGGGAAGCCGCGTGCGTCCATTGGACCAATTTAGCATCGCTCCATCCATTTGGCAATGAACCGGATAGGCACGGATTATAGGAGTGCGATTCGCTGCAATTGGGCGGGTGTAAGCACGTGTAGTGGCGCCAACTGGGCGATATCAACCGCTAAATCCTGCGCCAATTCCTGTTGCATGTGCCTGACCGCAGCACCTAGGCCACGCGCAGTGAGCACGCGTTCGTCTTTCGTTTGCAGTTGGGGTAAGCATCCCGGCGGTCAGTGCAGCCTGCATTCTGGTAACGTAATATTCAGGCTGTTGTGGCGTGCCAGCGGATAGGCTGGTAATACGCATAAGCCATGCACCTTTCTACTGCCGAAAGCGAACGGGAGATTGCTATTTTCAAACCCCTGCATAGCCCGCTCATGGCGGATATTGCCACCGCGGCCCAAGCCCGGCCAAGACGCATAGTGTTGCCCGAAGCTGACGACCCGCGTGTTGTAGAAGCGGCCACCCAACTCGCCAAGGAAGGCCTGGCGCAGCCTATACTTATTAACCCCAAAACCGCGCCAACCGAGGGCATCCAGGCCCTGTATAGCGCCGACGCAAAACTTTCAAAACGCTGCATTGAAGCGCTCTGCGAATTACGTGCCCACAAGGGCCTGACCCGCGAAGCCGCCAACAACCAGGTGCGTGAAAATGCGCTGCTGTTCGCCGCGCTGCTGCTGCACTTAGGCGAGGCGGACGTGGCCGTGGCCGGCAGTGTCGCTTCCACGGCCGAGGTGTTGCGCGCGGCGTTGCTCGGGGTCGGCCCCGCGCCCGGCGTGCATCTGGTATCCAGCTTTTTTTTGATGCAACTGCCCGACCGCGTAGTAACCTACGCCGACTGCGCTGTAGTGCCCGACCCCGACCCCGGACAACTGGCGGAGATTGCGATTGTCGCCGCCGCCAATCACCAACGGCTAACCCAAGAGACACCGCGGGTCGCCCTGCTTTCATTTTCTACCAAAGGCAGCGCGAACCATAAACTGGTAGAAAAACAACGTGCGGCACTGGCTATTATTCAAGCACGAAAGCCTGACCTGGACGTAGACGGCGAATTACAATTCGACGCCGCGCTACTGCCGGATATCGCGGCCAAAAAAGCGCCGAATTCCGTCGTCGCCGGGCGCGCTAACGTAATGATTTTCCCGGACCTGAACGCCGGCAACATCGCTTACAAGATTACCGAGCGCCTGGCGGGCGCCCGTGCCATCGGGCCGATTATTCAGGGCTTGGCAAAACCCTGTATGGATTTGTCTCGCGGATGCAGCGTGCAGGACATTGTTGATGTAAGCTGCGTGGCATCGGCGATGCTGCCCGACGATTAAGCCCATATTATTCGTTCGCCAATCCATGGCAGCTATGCCAATCAATCAGTGCATCTTCGGGATACTCAGGAAAGTGATGATCACTAGCCCCTCCGGCGGCACAGGTACCCAGGCTGGTTTGCCGTTCAAGAAAATGTGATTCCTCTCGGGCGGCTGGCCAAGGCTGGTATCAATGGCCGACGCAAACGGATGGATTAATTCCGGCCAATTTAGGTCCCATAACCACAAGCCACTGCCGCAGTGTTTGCAAAACTGCCGTTCGGCTTCGCTGCGTTGTTTACGTTTGGGGGAATCGACAAAGGCATGATAGATGAAGATGTGCTCTCCGCCCGTAATCTCCAGACTTTCGGTATCCGCGTGTAGGTTGATGGCATAGCCGCCGGCGCCATGGGTCTTGCGGCAGATGCTGCAATAACAGTGCATAAACGGATAGGGCCGCGCGCGATTCGCAGGTAAAACGCACAGCGCCGCAATGACAGGAGCCTTCCAGCTTCATGTTTTAAGCACCGCTTCTTCCAGTTCCCTGCATCTTTGTGGCCTTTGTGGTTAATCCCAGCGGGTCGAATTCTCCGCCGCTTGCGGCGTAAGCTTTATGGATGAGCGAATACTTCCACAAGAGCTACAACGTCACGGTTCTGATGTACCACTTGGTTTTTCCGGCGAAATACCGGCGAGTGGTATTCGACGAACGTGTTGACGAGGAG
>JBDNIO010000132.1:0-19644 GCA_041688215.1 Salinisphaeraceae bacterium
AATGTGGTCAGTGGAAGGTGCTCCATCAATTGCGCGAATACCAGTTTTACAGAATGCATGCCCTAGCTCCGATTGGAAGACGAAGCCGTTTAGACCGCTGGGCATACAGTTCAAATCGAGACCAGGCTTAAATGCGAAATTCATTCTATAATTCAATTATTTATCTGGATTTGGATGGGAAACGTTGGGACAGTACTGATTCTAAATATTATATTTTGTCCACACTCTATAAAAACTTTACGCCGGTCAGCTTTTCAGATTCTGTCCAGAGTTTGTGCGCCACCACGGCATCCCTGGCTAGCGGCGCGCAAGCCACGATAGCCGGGCCGCCGCGTAACTGCGAAAAGCCGTCTGGCCCGTAATACTCGCCGCCTTTTACATCTGGCATGGTCACCGCATACAGGGTGGGCAAGGCGCCTTCTGCAGCCGATTGTGCCATCAGTGCATTGCCCAGTTTTGCCAGCGGAATCCAGATGCGGCGCGCCAGTGTGATTTCGGCGTCGGTTGGGAACACCACATTGGTAGCGGCGTAACCTGGATGCGCGGCCACGCTGATTGCATCGGTATTGTTATCGTTATTGGCTTGGCGCAAACGCCGTTCCAGCTCGAACGCAAAAACCAGATTCGCCAGCTTGGACTGGCCGTAGGCGCCGGCCATGGAATAGCGCCGGCGTTGCCAGTTGAGGTCATCCAGCGGCAGCGGCGCGTTCTTGTGGGTGCGGCTGGAAAGTGACACGACCCGCGCGCCAGGGGTGGCGCGGATAACGCCGAAAAGCAGGCCGGTCAAGGCGAAGTGGCCGAGGTAATTGACGCCGAATATGATCTCGAAACCGTCTTTGGTTTTAGCTTTCGGTAGGCCCATGACACCGGCGTTATTGCACAGAATGTCGAGCCGGGAGTAGTCTTTTTTGTAGTCTTCAGCGCATTGTTTAACCGACGCGAGGTCCGCCAAATCCAGGGTTAAAGCAGCAAGATGTGCGTCCGGATGGGTCGCGCGAATATCCTCCATCGCGGCCTGCGCCTTGGCCGCACTGCGGCAGGTTAAAACCACCTTCGCGCCTCGGGCTGCCAGAGCCCGCGCGGTTTCCAGCCCCAGCCCACTGTTGGCGCCGGTAACCAATGCGGTTTTACCGGCCAGATCAGGTATTTCGTTCGTCGTCCAGCTTGGCATGCTCTGTTACCTGTCGGGTTTATAATTTGGCGCACAGGTTATCATGTGCCGCGTTGGGTGCTATTTCGCTGCATTGAATCACCGGCCAACAGCCCAACGCTTATATAAGGTATGACCCACTCCCCCGCCAATCAACCAGTCGTCGTGGCCGCCTTGTACTATTTCGCGCGGCTGCCAGACTACCAAACGCTGCAAAAGCCGTTGCAGGAATGCTGCCGGACAAACGCATTACAAGGCACCCTGTTGCTGGCTGAAGAAGGTATTAACGGTACGCTCGCGGGCAGCCGCGTGGGTATTGATAATGTGCTGGCGTTTTTGCGTAGCGATCCGCGTTTGGCAGGGTTGGAACACAAGGAATCCTACAGTAATCACTCGCCTTTTCACCGCATGAAAGTGCGTCTTAAAAAGGAAATCGCAACCATGGGCGTGCCGGACACCGACACCGCGCGTATCAAAGGTACCTACCTGGACGCCGAGCAATGGAACGCCATGATCAGCGATCCGGATGTGCTGGTTGTCGATACGCGTAATGATTACGAAGTCGCCATCGGTACATTTAAAAACGCGACCTCGCCCAATACCAAAACCTTTCGCGAGTTTCCGGCCTATGTAGAAGAAGAACTGGCCGATAATAAAGACCGAAAAATTGCGATGTTCTGCACGGGTGGCATACGCTGTGAAAAATCCACCTCGTATCTGAAAACCCAGGGTTTTAACGAGGTATATCATCTGCAGGGCGGCATCCTCAAATACCTGGAAACCGTCGCGCCGGAAGAAAATCTCTGGCAGGGCGAGTGTTTTGTATTTGACGGTCGCGTGTCGGTAGACAAGCATCTGCAGCCCGGCGAATACGACCAGTGCCATGCCTGCCGCCGGCCGGTTTCCGCCGCAGATAAAACCCTGGCCGATTACCGCCCCGGCGTATCCTGCGCGCATTGCATCAATGAACATTCCGACGAACAGCGCGCCCGCTTCGCTGAACGTCAGAAGCAGGTGGAACTGGCACGTCAACGCGGCGAACAGCACATCGGCCAACATCTGGAAGACGCATCAAACGATGACGAATAACGCCCAACCTCTGCCGGTGCTTTACAGCTTCCGGCGCTGTCCTTATGCGATACGTGCGCGCATGGCACTTGCCCAGGCAGGACTGGCCGTGGAACTGCGCGAAGTGCTATTGAAAGACAAACCGGCCGCGATGCTGGAACTGTCGCCCAAGGCCACGGTGCCGGTACTCCAGCCTGCAAATGAACAGGTTATTGATGAAAGCAAACACATCATGCAATGGGCGCTGAACCAGCACGACCCGCAGGGCTGGCTTGATGCCGACCCCGAAATAACCCGCCAACTCGTGCACGAAAACGACAACGGCTTCAAAGCGGCGCTGGATCGCTATAAGTATCATACGAGGCATCCGGAGCAGTCCCGCGAGCATTACCGCGCCCGGGGCGAACAGTTTCTGCAAGCGCTGGAAAACCGACTTGGCGAAAACGACGGCGCCGGTCTGACACGCGCCTCGACCGCCCTGGCCGACATCGCCATCTTCCCGTTTATTCGGCAATTCGCGGGCGCCGATGCAGGCTGGTTCGGGAGTGCGCCATATCCGCGTTTGCGCCAGTGGCTGGACGGCCTGGTTAATGGCGAACTGTTTTTGCGCGTCATGCATAAATACAAACCGTGGCAACCTGAGCAAGCGCCGCTGATCGAACGCTGGCACCGCGGCAAAGCGCAGGCCGCGCCATGAAATAATCCATTCATGGGTAGTTTGCCGCGACCCAGTCTGTGAGACTCAATCCCGACCGCCGGTACTTCCAGTCGGTGTTTTGGCATACCAAAGGCAGCAATGACCCCTGAAAAAATCAAATACTATGGCGACGAGTTGTATCAGGCGCTGGTTAGCCGTACCTCCGTGGCGCCGCTCACCGAACGCGAGCCGGACATCACTATCGAGGACGCCTATAACGTTCAGTCGCGCATGATTGCGCGCCGGGTGGACGCGGGCGAAACGATTGTCGGCAAAAAGATCGGTGTAACCAGCAAGGCCGTGCAGGACATGATCGGCGTGGACCGCCCCGACTTCGGCCAACTCACCTCCGGCATGGCTTACCGGGCGGGTCAGGAATTGCCCATTGGCGGCCTGATCGCCCCACGCGCCGAAGCCGAAGTTGCTTTTGTTCTGAAACGAGACTTGAACGGCCCCGGCATTACCGCCGCCGATGTAATCCGCGCCACCGATTATGTAGTGCCCTGCTTCGAGATCGTGGATTCGCGCATTACCGACTGGAAGATAAAAATTCAGGACACCGTGGCAGACAACGCCTCCTGCGGCGTGTATCTACTCGGCGAACCCAAGGCCAGCCCTTTGGACCTGGACCTGAATCTGGCCGGCATGGTGCTGGAACGCAACGGAGAATTATTCAGCACCGCGGCCGGCGCGGCTGTGCAGGGTGGGCCAGTGAATGCCGTGGTTTGGTTGGCAAATACGCTCGGCGAACTGGGCATCCCTTTCAAGGCGGGCGAAGTGATTTTGTCCGGTTCGCAATCCACACTGGTGCCGATTAAAGCCGGGGAGCATATGCGCTGCACCGTAGGCGGCTTGGGAAGTTGCGAAGTTTATTTCAGCCCGGAGGTGGCGTGATGAAGCACTTCGAGCGCGTAACCGGAATCAGCGTAGGCAGACCTGCCGACTCCGAAAGTAGCGAATGTGCATTTTCCGTGCTTTCCAACGCCATGGCGCGGCCCGAAAACGGCGAGATTCGACTCGCCGGTTCGCAGCAACCCAAAATCAAAGCCGGTCTTGCCTTTATGCTCGCAAGTAAGTTGCACGGCGAGCCCGAGAGCATTGAACAGGCCCTGGCCGTGGTCGAGTTTGTTATACCTGCGCTGGAAGTCACCGATAACGGCCGCGGCATTCTTTATGCCACCGGCGGGCGGCCGGTTCGGCCCGATAAACTGGATTTACGCACCCTCGGTGTGGTTCTGGAACAGAACGGGCATATCGTTGGCATGGGTGCCGGCGCACAAGTTCTTGACCATCCCGCCCAGGCCATTATTGCAGCAGCCCGGCATATGGCGGCAAAGGGCGAATCACTGGCCGAAGGCAGTCTGGTACTCACCACCGGGATTACGCCCGAGGTTGACGTGGCGGCACAAGACAATATCCTTGCACGCTATCAAGACATGGGCAGCATATCGCTGCGATTTGTGTAAGTTTGATTAACCACAAAGAACACGAAGGACACAAAGTTAGCCTTTTCTATTCTTCGTGCTCTTCGTGCTCTTCGTGCTCTTTGTGTCCTTATGTGGTAAAAATTTCAGTAGAACAATGGTGAATTTATGAAATCACGCGCAGCCATCGCCTGGGAAGCAGGCAAACCGCTTGAGATTGAAGAAATCGACGTCGAAGGCCCAAAAAAAGGCGAAGTCCTGGTGCGTATCGTGGCAACCGGCGTATGCCACACGGATGCATTCACCTTGTCCGGCGCGGACCCGGAAGGCAACTTCCCCAGTGTGCTCGGCCACGAAGGCGGCGGCGTTGTGGAAGAGGTCGGCGAGGGCGTAACCAGCGTTAAACCCGGCGACCACGTTATTCCTCTTTATACCGCCGAATGCGGCCAGTGTAAATTCTGTAAATCCGGCAAAACCAATCTCTGCGGCGCCGTGCGTGCGACCCAGGGCAAAGGCGTTATGCCGGACGGCACCTCGCGTTTTTCCTACAACGGCAAGATGCTGCACCACTACATGGGCACGTCCACGTTTAGTGAATATACCGTGGTATCTGAATTCTCGGTGGCCAAAGTCAGCGAAAAAGCGCCGCTGGATAAAATCTGTTTACTAGGTTGCGGGGTCACCACCGGCATCGGCGCAGTGTTCAACACGGCAGGCGTAGAACCCGGTTCTACCGTGGCAATATTCGGCTTGGGCGCGATTGGCCTTGCCGCCATTCAAGGCTCGGTCATGGCCAAGGCGAGCCGCATCATCGTGATCGATCTCAACCCGGACAAGTTCAAGCTGGCCGAACAGATGGGCGCCACCGATTTTGTGAATCCCAAAGATCACAGCGCGTCAATTCAAGAGGTGATCGTCGACATGACCGACGGCGGCGTGGATTATTCCTTCGAGTGTGTCGGCAACACCGATGTGATGCGTTCGGCGCTGGAATGCGCGCACAAGGGCTGGGGCGAATCCATCATCATCGGCGTGGCTGGCGCGGGCGAAGAAATTTCCACCCGGCCGTTCCAGTTAGTAACCGGCCGTGTGTGGCGCGGCTCAGCCTTCGGTGGCGTTAAAGGCCGCACAGAATTACCGGGTTATGTTGACCGTTACATGTCCGGCGAGATCGACATCGACAGCTTCGTAACTCACGACCTGCCGCTGGAGAAAATTAACGAAGCGTTTGACCTGCTGCACCAGGGCAAGAGTATACGCACGGTGATTCATTTTTAACAATGAATATTCAATCGCTTGTCGCTCAGGGTGGCCCCACCAATTTGTCCATTGCGGAAGAAATATCCGCCGCCATAAAAGGATTAAAGTTTGATCGTTTGGACGTAGCGGTCGCTTATGCAACCCAAAGTGGATTAGACGCCTTACGAACCGCGTTGGGTGGTTGGCCTGATATGACTCGCTGGATAATTGGATTAGATGATGCGATTACGCAGCCTGCCGCGATAGACGAATTGCAGAACCTCGCTGGTGCGACGGTGCGGTTTGCCTCTTTAGGAAAAGAGAACCGAAGGTTTCATCCTAAGGCTTATTGCCTTTGGTCATCTGAAGATAAACTACGCTGCACACTTGTGATCGGTTCTGCCAACATGACTCTGCACGGGCTGCGCCGGAACGGAGAAGTCGGGGTCATCTTGCAAGCCGAAAGCGTTGAGGAAACCGAGTCCCTTAAGCAAGTGTGGACTTCCATGAATAAGCTCGGGGACGACAAGATAGACTTGGATGCTTACAGAGCGCTTTACGAAAAAGCACGCACTGCCCGTCGCCACTCGAAGCGGGAAGCCGAGCCTGCGCCGCCACCTGAAACGGACGAAATCTCGTTTGAGGGCTCGGAATCCTTCGATGGAAAGCCTGATACGGCACGGATAGCGTGGACCGAAGGGGCGAGTCCTAGCGCTGGGGGCCGGGATTTGGAATTTCCGCGCGCGGAAATTCCATTTTTCGGGTTGACGGGGTCACCAGTACAAAAAAGTTTTCGCGCGCCGGATGGTCGCGTTTTCGATTTGACGTTTACAGAGCGCCAAGACAATAAAATGTGGCGCCTTCTGTTCAGCAGGGAAGCAATCGCAAGCACCATAGGTCGATTAACGCTGAGGCCCGTCAGTGGCGTTAATCGATCTGATTTGGCTATTATTTTCGAGAAAACTACTGGTGACGCAGACTACGAACTGATGATGGTAGAAATCGGTAGTCTAGAGCATTCGTATCTAATGGAACGCTCCGAGGCTGCTGGTGGATTGGGACGAACGCGTGATCCCGGAGGACGCCACTACGGTTATTTTTAAGGACGAACCAATGTCGGAGTTACTCCGGCGCGAGAAATGCGCTGTTCTGCAATAGTCATGTAGTCGGCTTTGTTTTTCTTGAAAAGATGTACTTCTTTGTTCCGTTCAATACCTACAAATCGGCGTTTTTCCATGGCTGCGGCAACAAGAAAGCTACCGCTGCCGAAGGCGTTGTCCATCACAAGGTCGCCCGGATTGGAGAAGGTTCGGATCAAGTAACGGCCAAGATCCACAGGCTTTTGTGTTGGGTGCCAAACTGAACGCTCGGGTTCGCTCTCGGCTGTCTTGAAGTAGACAATATCTGACGGGTACCGCACGCCGGAGCTTTTTACGTGAGCCGGTCGAAAATCGCCATACGAGCCGGAGAGTTGGTTTTTCCGAACCCCCTTGTCGTATGCTAGGCCAACACCCATTTGCGGATTATATGTGGGTGGCTTCTTATAAAAAACGCAGATATCTTCATGCTTCCTTAACGGCTGTTTTTTAGCATTAAGGAAATTGGTTGACTTGGATTTTTCCCAAACGATTTTATATTTAAACCAACTCTCGTTTGAGAGGATTAACTTCGCGGTAAAAATGCCTTGGGATGTAAGTACGATTGCGCCGTTCGGTTTTAACAAGCGTTTATACTCTATCCAAAGGTCGTCAAGATTTATGACAGAGTCCCACTTATTTTGAGTCGTTCCGTAGGGTAGGTCGCACAACACTAGGTCAATCGAGCCGGTAGGGAGGGTTGGAAGTATTTTTAAGCAGTCACCCTCGAATATCGAATTTTCATAGTTAAGCGTCGTTTGGTGGCTGGGCTTAACTGTTTCTACGAGTGCTTTCAGAACCTTAGTAGGAGGTTTCGCAACACCGGTTTCCCAGTTAGCGACCTCGCTGTACGACATAGAGAATCGTTCTACGATCTCTAGGATGTCGAACCCAGCATGTTCACGCAGTGCAGAAAATTCCGACATATACTCCTCCTGTGATTCTCAGCTGTCGTATTATGTTGCTATATGGCGACGTGATCAATTAACTAGGTTTTAGCAAGCGTACAGAAGAAAACCTTTATCAAGCGTAATTACAATCCCATTAACGGATTGTGCCGCTGCCGCAATATGCGCATCGGTAATCAAGTTGCCTTGAGCGTTAGCGTAGGCGCAAAGTTTGAGCACCCTCAGGGACAGACCACGATTGTTCTTCGATTCTAAGAATCCAGATCCAGCAAATACTCTTCTGGCGTCAATGCTGGTATCGGCGATTTCTTAAAGTCGCTGACATTACGAGTGATGATTGCGTTGTAATCAGCCGATTCGGCGGCGGCCGCCACTACGGCGTCTTCAAAATTCGGCCAGTTAAGCCCTCGGGCTCGCGTTAATTCGGTTCGCCTGGTATTCGCGACGTCAAAATGCCTGAGCAGCCAGTCGATTACGTCATTAGCTTTAGTCGCGCTCTGGTAGCGGCCTACAATGTCGTGAAGGGTGGTAAACGCGTGGGCGGGTAAGCATGCTTGGATTCGGCCGACAACAATCTCGCCTAGCACTGCCGCAGATGCGCCGTCGTGTGGCTCTCGTTTTTGCACAACGTCTAAAACAACGTTGAGATCAACAAGAATCACTGGCAGTGCTTGTTGTGCCCGTGCTTGCGAACCTCAGCTTCAACATCTATTCCGCTCGGCACAAGTCCCGTGATTTCTTCCAAAGCCGGTGGAGGTGCCTAGTTGTCCAGCATCCGCATGCGTCTTAGATAGCGGTCGATCACTTCGGTTACGCTCAGTCCGTTGGCTTTCGCGTAGTTTTTAACGAAGGCCACGTCCTCGCTGGGCAGTCGAATAGTTAACTTGGATGTGTTTGTAGACATGCTTGATTAGTCGATACGGCACATTTTATTTTATTGTACGGCATGACGCCTGTGCGGCACCAGCGGGCTGGCAACTCCCCTGTTTGGAGCAGGCGCCCAAGTTGGCAGGACACCATACTAAGCAAGCATTTTCAGCAATGAAACGGGTCACAAGCAGCTGAGCAAGGTTAATTGCGCGGTAATCGGATCCGGTAATATCGGCACCGATCTGATTTACAAACTTCAGCGCAGCGAACTGCTGGCGCCGAAATGGGTCGTCGGTATCGACCCCGAATCGGAAGGTCTGGCGCTGGCGCGCGAGATGGATTTGAAGACCACGCATGAAGGCATCGACGCGCTGCTGCCGCATGTGGAAGAAGATAATATTCAGATCGCTTTCGATGCAACGTCTGCCTATGTGCACGCGGAAAACTCACGCAAGATCAATGCCTTGGGCGTGCTGATGATTGATCTGACGCCTGCTGCGATTGGCCCGTTGTGTGTGCCGACCGTGAACCTGTCCGAGCATGCCGACAAGCAGGAAATGAACGTGAACATGATCTCCTGCGCCGGTCAGGCGACGATACCCATTGTTAATGCTGTTTCCCGAGTGCAGGGCGTGGAATACGCCGAGATCATCGCCAGTCTGTCGTCAAAATCCATCGGCCCGGGCACGCGTGCCAACCTGGATGAATTCACCTTCACCAGTTCCAACGCCATCTGCAAGGTGGGCGGCGCCAAGCAGGGCAAGGCGCTATGCATCATTAATCCGGCCGACCCACCTATGATTATGCGAAATACGATTTATTGCCGCACCGAGGGTACGCCGGACCAGAAAAAAATTACCAAGTCCATGCTGGAAATGATCGAGCAGGTACAAAAATACGTGCCCGGTTTCCGTCTGGTGAACGGCCCGGTTTTCGACGGCAACAAGGTTTCGACCTTTATGGAAGTCAAAGGCTTGGGCGACTATCTGCCCGAGTACGCCGGCAATCTGGATATCATGACCGCCGCCGGTGCGCGCACTGCGGAGATGTTCGCCGAACGAATTCTGAATGGCAGCTTTGAATTGAAACCCACTGAGGTGGCCGCATGACCGACTATAACCAGGTACTGAAAAACCCCCACCGACAGGTACTGCTGCACGACATGTGCCTGCGCGACGGCATGCACGCCAAGCGCGAACAGATTTCGGTGGAGAAAATGGTGGAAATCGCCACCGGTCTGGACGAAGCCGGCGTGCCGCTGATTCAGGTGACCCACGGCGCCGGGCTTGGTGGCAATTCCTTCCAGCACGGTTTTGCACTGCATTCCAACGAAGAATACCTGAACGCCGTAGTGCCCAAAATGAAGCAGGCCAGGATTTCGGTGCTGCTGATTCCCGGCCTGGGCACGATGAAAGAATTACAGGAAGCGTTCGACTGCGGCGCTGCCAGCGTGCACGTGGCAACCCACAGCACCGAAGCGGATACCTCGCCCCAGCACATCGGCCTCGCCCGCAAGCTGGGCATGGACGCGACCGGCTTTTTAATGATGGCGCATTTGAATACCCCCGAGGGCCTGGCCGAACAGGGCAAGCTGATGGAAGAGGCCGGTGCGCAGACGATTTACATTACCGATTCTGCCGGTTACATGATTCCGCAGGACGCGGTTGCACGGGTGCAGGCGCTGCGAGCGGCGCTCAAACCTGAAACGGAAATCGGCTTCCATGGCCACCATAATCTGGGCATGGGCGTGGCCAATTCCATCGCTGCAGTTGAGGCGGGCGCGACCCGCATCGATGCGTCGGTCGCCGGTCTGGGTGCGGGCGCAGGTAACACGCCCAGCGAACTGTTCGTCGCCGTGGCCGATCGCATGGGCATTACCACCGGCTGCGACCTGTTCAAACTGATGGACCTTGCCGAAGACGTCGTCGTGCCGTTCATGGACGAGCTTGTGCGCGTAGACCGGGAATCGTTAACACTTGGTTACGCCGGGGTTTACTCCACCTTCCTGTTACCGGCCAAACGCATGGCCGAACGCTATGGTCTTTCCGCGCGCGACATTCTGGTCGAACTCGGCCGCAAGAAAATGATCGGCGGCCAGGAAGACATGATCGAAGACACGGCACTAACCATGGCCAGAGAGCGTGGTTTGAATACGGTTTCCGCTCAATAACCTGTTAATCACGAAAACGAAAAACCGATTGGTGCCTGCCAACGCCCCTTTCTTTCAGATAGCAAGCAACTCCCCTTTCAGGTAGGTGCAGCTATGCAAACCCTCGGGTAAGCTGCTGCTAACTACTAGAACGTTATCGCATCAAGTGGTGTAGGGAGGAAACATGCCATCTGGCATTAAAGCAACGGGCTTGGGCCTGAGTCTGGTTATCAGCTTGCTGGTCGGTGGAGCGGCTTCGGCTGCAAACGGCTACCAACTCAACGGCTGGGGCGCGGCGAGCCGCGGTATGTCCGGCGCCGGTATTGCGCTGGTGGACGACGCCATGGGCGCGGCAGGAAATCCTGCCAGTATTGCTACGCTTGAAGGCAATCAATGGCAGCTGGGCACTACTGTATTGCATGCACGGCCGAGTTTTCGTGCCGGCGAGATACCCGCAGGCGAACCTGCACCCGGTGCGTTCGCCTTCCGCCCCGGTATCCGCCGCGCCGAACCGGATCAGGCGTCCCAGGTTCAGCAGATTTTCTTTATCCCCTACGGCGCAATTACCTGGCGCCTGGATGAACGCTCCAGCTTTGGCGTGGTTCTCTATGGCAACGGCGGCCTGAACGCCACCTACCAGTCTTTTGATAACAGCGATGTCTGCCCGCCCGGCACGCCGCAGCGCGGCATTCTGTGTTTTGGAGACGCTGGATCCGACATTGCCCAAGTGTTTATTGCACCCACTTATGCACGCCAGGTGACCGACTGGCTTCGAGTGGGGATTAGTGCGCTGGCGGTGGGCCAGAGTCTGGAAATTCGCGGCCTGGGCCTGTTCGCGGGCCAGTCGCAAAACCCGGATAAACTCACGAATAATGATCACGATTATTCCTACGGCTACGGCGCCAAGCTGGGCGCGCAGGTGCAGTTAACGCCACGCGCGCGTGCCGGCTTTACCTATCAAACCCGGGTGTATATGACCGAGTTTGATGAGTACTCGGGGCTGTTAGCCGAAGATGGTGATTTCGATATTCCCTCTTACGTGCAGTTGGGTATCGCCTGGGACGCCGCACCGCGTTGGACCGTGGTCGCCGATTTCCAAAAAGTCTACTTTAGCAAGATCGATTCGCTGGGCAATCCGGTGGATTCTCCGGGCCTGCTGGGCGCGGACAACGGCCCCGGTTTCGGCTGGGACGATGTCGAGGCCTACAAGGTGGGGTTCCGTTATCGCCACAACGCCGACTGGACCTGGCGCGCCGGCTACACCCGCTCCAAACAACCCGTGGGGCCGGAAGATGTTTCATTTAACGTGCTCGCCGGCAGCGTGTTGGATGATCATTATAACTTCGGATTTTCCTACCGCGTAAGCCCAAAATACAGTCTGGACATGGCGTTTTTATGGGCGCCGCGAAATACCGTATCCGGCCCGAATCCGCAGGTGCCAGGCCAGCAGTTGGAGACTTCGCTGGAGGCGTTCACTATCGATATCGCCTGGCAACATCGTTTTTGATTAAAAAATGTTTCACGCAAAGGCGCAAAGTACGCTGATAAAATGGGGTGAACTGTGCTGCAGGCAACTGAAAGTGGTTTAGCGGTAGTACTTGGTGTGGGCGCTGCCGTGTCGGTGCTCGCGGCAAGCCATGGCTTGCATGTTTTTGTAGTCGGCCGTACCCAATCCAAGCTGGACAAAATCGTAGAGGAGATCGAAGCCGGCGGCGGGGCGGCCACGGCGGTGGTCGCCGATTGCACCGACGCCGATGAAATTCAGGCCGTGTTCGAGCAGATCGCCGCATCCGGCCAGCCTCTGTGCTTTGCCGTGCACAACATGGCCGCGCCGAATATGCCCACCGAGTTTCTGAAAACCGACATCGAATTCTTCGAAACCCATTGGCGCCGCGCCACCTTCGGCGGTTTTCTGGCTGCGCAGGCGGTGGTGAAACAGATGATGAAACAAAAAGGCATGCACCGCGGCACGCTAATCTTCACTGGCGCCTCCGGTTCGCTGCGCGGCAAGGCCAAATTTTCCGCCTTCGCCGCCGCCAAGGCCGGACTGCGGGCCATGGCGCAATCCATCGCGCGTGAATTTGGCCCCGAAGGCATCCACGTGGGTCACGTTATTATCGACGGCATTATCGACGGCCAGTTCGTCCGCGACGCCGGCGGCAATCTGGCCAATATGTGGATTAAGTCCAAAGGCAAGGACGGTAGTCTGAAACCCGACGAAATCGCCAAGGCTTACTGGATGCTGCACGAACAGGAACGCAGCGCCTGGACGCATGAGCTCGACCTGCGCCCCTATAACGAGCGCAAAAACCGGATTAACGCAGCTCGGTCTACTTGCGAACGTCGTGCGGAAATTTTCCTTGGTGACTTCGCCTATGCTTTCAGTCGGAGACAGGTACTTGGTAACCTCGATGTCGTCGCGATAGGCGACTGCATCTTGCGTGATAGCATGCATTACGTTTTTCCCGGATATCGAGATGACCCACCCCGCCGAATTCATTCCTTTATCGCAACAACTCGCAGAGTGCGTGCGCGCCGTGGCCGCACGCGGCTGGTGCCCGGCAACCGGCGGTAATTTTTCCGCCCGGGTGGACGACGAAAGTTGCCTTATAACCGCCTCCGGGGTGGACAAGGCCGCGATCACTCCCGATGGTCTGATCCACATGCAACTGGACGGCGAGTTACTGTCGCCGGGCAAACCCTCCGCCGAGGCGGAATTGCATCTGGCGCTGTACCGGCTCGACCCCAGCATCGGCGCGGTGCTGCATGGCCATTCGGTGGCCAATACCGTGCTCTCGCGTCTGGGCGACGAAGCGCTGATTGTCGAAGGCTACGAAATGCAAAAGGCCACGCGTGATGTGCATAGCCACGAAACCCGGCTGCCCGTGCCGATGTTCGATAATGATCAGGATATGCGCGTGGTGGCCAATGAGGTCGAACTGCGCCAGGAGGAACTCTGGGGCGTGTATGCCTTTCTGGTGCGCGGCCACGGCATTTATGTGTGGGGCGAAGACCTGGATGAAGCCTGGCGGCATCTGGAAGGCTGGGAGTTTCTGCTGGAATGCGAAATGAACCGCCGTATTCTCGAGGCCCGTTTATGACAGTGAAAGCGATCCTCACCGACATCGAAGGCACCACCTCCGACATCGCCTTCGTGCATCAGGTGCTGTTTCCCTACGCATTGGAGAAATTGCCGAACTTCGTGCGCCAGCATGCAGATGACGCCGAAATCGCCGACATCCTGCGGGATACGCGTGAGCATATCGGCCAGTCGGAAGCTGATAACGACGAGCTTATTGAAATGTTCCAGCGCTGGATTGCCACCGACCAAAAAGTTACGCCGCTTAAAGCCTTGCAGGGCTTAATCTGGAAATCAGGCTACGAAAATGGCGACTTCACCGGCCACGTATACGCCGACGCCGTGGCAGAGATGAAAACCTGGTACGCCGCGGGCCTGGCGCTCTACGTTTATTCCTCCGGCTCCGAGCAGGCGCAAAAACTCTTGTTCGGCAACAGTGACGCGGGCGATCTTACGCCGCTGTTCAGCGGTTATTTCGACACCCGAGTCGGCGCCAAGAAAGAACAAGCCAGCTACACCGCGATTGCAGAGGCCACAGAATTAAGCCCCGCGGATATTTTGTTTCTTTCCGATGTCGAAGCGGAACTGGACGCCGCTGAACTCGTCGGCATGGACAGCTGCCTACTGGTTCGCGGCGATGAAAAAGTAACCAGCCGCCACCCAGTCGCGCAAAATTTCCACGATGTGTCCAAGCATTTCGACTTGCCCTGAAAAAGTCCTGACAACGCAATAACAAAATCATGAGCAGCTTAACTGGTTACCACCAAGACCAGCCCGCCAGTCATATTATTGATACTGACAACGGCGCGGCGATCGCGCAGGAACTCAATGCCGTCGGCGTGCGTTTCGAACGCTGGCCAGCCACGCGTAGCCTGGATGCCAAGGCCACGCCGGAAGAAATCGGCGAGGTTACGGGGCCGAAATCAAACGGCTGCAGGACGACGAGGGCTATCAAACCTGGGACGTGATCAGCCTCTACCCCGAGCACCCGGACAAGGACGCCCTGCGTAAAAAATTCTTGGACGAACACTCGCACAGCGAAGATGAGGTGCGTTTTTTCGTCGACGGCCAGGGCCTGTTCGCCCTGCATATTGCCGACAAGGTCTACGCTGTATTGTGCGAAGGCGGTGATTTAATCAGCGTACCCGCCAGCACCACCCACTGGTTCGATATGGGCCCGAATCCCAACTTCAAGGTTATCCGTGTATTCGATAACGAGAAGGGTTGGGTCGCCAACTTCACGGGCTCGGATATTGCCAGCAAGTTCGCAAGACTAGAAAATTAAAGCCGCGAAACGAGTGAAGTAGGTCGGCTTAGCGCAGCGTAAGCCGACATTTTTCCAGGTAACCGGGGCGTTGGATTACGCTCTCGCTTCGCTCGGCTAATCCAACCTACGTCTTATCTGGCAAATATGCCCTTTGTAACGTCGGTCTGAGTAAATATCCCGGTATCCAAAATCCATCCGCTAATTAACGCGGCGGGCGTGACGTCAAACGCCGGGTTATAGACCGGCGTGTCCTCAGAAGCCCAAAACACCCTGCCCATGGCACCGCGTACTTCCCCCGCGTCGCGCTGTTCAATCGGAATCGCCCCGGCGTTGGGGCAGGCGGGGTCCACGGTGGTATTCGGCGCGGCAACGTAAAACGGCAAGTCGTGGTGGCGCGCTAGTACGGCCAGGCTGTAAGTACCTATTTTGTTTGCCACATCCCCATTGGCGGCGATGCGGTCGGCGCCGACAATAACCTTGTCCACTTTGCCGGCGGCCATCAAGCTGGCGGCCATGCTGTCGGTTATTAACTGATAAGGTATTCCGAGTTTGCCGCATTCCCATGCCGTGAGGCGCCCGCCCTGTAACAGCGGCCGGGTCTCGCTGACCCAGACGGATATATTTTTGCCATCTTCATGCGCGCGCCGGATTACGCCCATTGCCGTGCCCACGCCTGCGGTTGCCAGACTGCCGGTGTTACAAAGGGTGAGGATACGATCGTCGCGGGCAAACACCGCGGCACCGTGGTCCGCGATGGCATCGCAGAGGGCGCGATCTTCATGGAACAGGGCAATGGCCTCGGCCACAAGCCGCGTGCGCCAATCCTCGTTTTGCAGGGTACGCGCCAACCGGCGCATGGCGTGCGTCAGGTTTACCGCGGTGGGGCGAGATGCGCCTAATTTCTCCAAATCTTCGGCGATTCTACTGCGATCATCTCCGACTTGCGTCCGATATGCTGCCATCAGGCTGGCGGCAATGGCGATCATCAGCGCGCCGCGCACCTTCAGCGTCTGAATATGGGCGATTAACTCCGCAACGGTCTCGCAGGCGAGCCAGCGCTCCTCGTGCGGTAGCAGAGACTGGTCCAGAATGGACAACCGCCCATGCTGTATACGAATTGCGGTGGCGTTCAGGTCCTGCATGTTCGGATCAGGGCTTGCCTGCAATAACGCCCTGTTCCGCCAGCTCGGCGCGCAGTGCTGCAACGCGGTCGCGATTCACATGAAAATCAAAGTACCCGATGCGCCCACTCGAACGCACCGCGATCTGCTTTTCCGGCCGACGCAAGTGCAGTTCCAGATCGTCGGTATAAAAATGCCACGGGCTGATTATCTCTGCGTGCAGGTAGTCTTCGCGCTCCTTGATTATGGTGCTGCGCTCCATATTGGCTACGGCCTGTTTTGCGGCGGCCCAGGCAGTATCGACGTCGCCGGTAATCTTGAACGGCGCGACGTATTTTCCCTCGATGTCGCTATCGCTGCTTACGCACCGCGGCCACTCGGGGCAGTCGGTGAACTGGTTATCCACCAGGCCCACGCTGTGTTCGGTAAACGCGGCGCAGCCGCTCAAGGCCACGGCGGTAAACAGCAGCATAATTTTTCGCATACATACTCCAATGATTTGGCAGCGTGGATTTAGCAGGTCGGCATTATCCCAGTTTCTGCTACGACCAGCACAGTCGCGGTTGACTGAACAGTAACTATATTGCCTTGTCCCCGCTCCCAGGATAGGAGTAGTGTTAACGATCCGATCTGAAAAATAACCCCGGAAGGAGACTCGGCCATGTGTGCAGTAGCAGCTTCAGAAATCGCGCTCGACGCGTCAGTGCAAGGATTTATCGACTCGCCACGTAAAATGCTTATCGGCGGGCAATGGGTTACATCCGAATCGGGTGAAACTTTCGATGTTTTCAACCCCGCCACGGACCAGGTTATCGCGCATGCGCAATCCGCCGGCGCCGCGGACGTAGACAAGGCCGTAAAGGCCGCACGTAAGGCCTTTGAAAGCGGGCCCTGGGCCAGCATGTCGCCGGCCGATCGCGGCCGCATCATATGGAAAATAGGGGATTTGATCAACGAACACGCCGAAGAACTGGCGCAACTCGAATCCCTGGACAACGGCAAACCCATCGCCATTGCGCGCGCTGCGGATGTTCCCATGTGCGCCGACAACTTTCGATATTTTGCCGGTTGGACAACGAAACTAAACGGCGAAACCATCAACCCGTCCGTATCTTATATGCCGGACGCGGCCTTCCACTGCTATTCGCGCCGCGAGCCCATTGGCGTGTGTGGGCAAATCATACCCTGGAATTTCCCGCTGTTGATGGCTACCTGGAAACTCGCGCCCGCGCTGGCCACCGGTAATACCATCATCATGAAGTTGGCGGAAGAAACCCCGCTGTCGGGCCTGCGTCTGGCGGAACTCATACAAGAGGCCGGCGTGCCCGACGGCGTGGTCAACATCCTTACCGGCTTCGGCGAAACCGCGGGCGCGCCCTTGGCCGCGCACCCGGATGTGGACAAAATAGCATTTACCGGTTCCACCGAAGTGGGCCGGCTGATTGTGGAAGCCGCCAAGGGCAATCTGAAAGAAGTCTCGCTGGAGCTCGGCGGCAAAAGCCCGAACATTATCCTCAACGACGCGGACCTGGAAAAAGCCATTCCCGGTGCCGCGGATGCCATCTTCTTCAACGGCGGCCAGTCCTGTTGCGCCGGTTCGCGGCTGTTCATACAGGAAGGTGTGTACGATCAGGTTGTCGAAGGCATTTCTGAATTTGCCCGCAACATCAAACTCGGCCCCGGCCTCGATCCGGAAACTGAAATGGGCCCCATGGTCTCGCGCGTGCAATACGACCGCGTTACCAGTTATCTGGAATCCGGCAAAACCCAGGGCGCGCGCGACGCCGCCGGTAATAGCCGGGCAAGTAACGACGGCTATTTCGTTGATCCCGCCGTGCTGGTGGATGTAAAAGACGACATGAAAGTCTGCCGCGAGGAAATCTTCGGCCCCGTTATCGTCGCCACCCCGTTCAAGGAAATGGACGACGACCTGATCCGCCGTGCCAACGACAGCATCTATGGCCTGGCCGCCGGTGTCTGGACGCAGGACATCAGCAAGGCCCATCACCTGGCCGCCAAGATCAAGGCCGGCACGGTCTGGGTGAATACCTACAGCGTGTTTGACCCCTCTTTACCGTTTGGTGGTTACAAGCAATCCGGCTGGGGGCGTGAGATGGGGGCGCAGGTGCTGGACCATTATCTGGAGCATAAGACGGTAACGGTTGGGCTCTGAGTACTTGCAAAGCCTGTTTTTGTCGCCGAGGCAGTTCATATCATGGGCTGCCTAGGAGAATTTATGCATGCCTCGGCCTGTTGTAGGGCAAGACTGCGTCTTGCCGACAAGCGGCACGCTTGTCCTACAGTAAATCAAAGTCTGACCCTTTGGTTCTCTTTGGTACCTGGGTTGATGCGTCAGGAAATCCTATCGCTTAAACTTAGCCCATGCGATTTGAATGGGACAGCCGCAAAGCAGAGTCGAATGCGAAGAAGCACGGAGTTGCGTTTGACGATGCAGCTACGGTATTTGGCGATCCTATCGCTGTTACCTTTGAAGACCCTGACCACTCTGAGGATGAAAATCGCTTTTTAACCTTTGGAATATCTGGAGATGGAAAATTCACCATCGTTTCGCATACACCCCGAGGCGAGAATGAGCGCATAATCAGCGCTAGACCCATGACTCCATCTGAGCGTGATATTTATGAGCAAGGCTGAAGAAATGAGGAGCGAGTACCGCCGGGAAGATATGGGCAAAGGCGTTCGTGGTAAATATTTTAAAAAATTTCAGGAAAGTACAAACGTCGTCGTCCTGGATAAAGACGTAGCCGAAGCCTTTCCCAACTCTCAAGCCGTAAACGAAGCCCTTCGTGGTCTCCTTCAACTCGCGCATAGAACTGACGCATAGCAAAAATTGCGTTCACTGGCGTCAGAGTCGATTGATCATTTTTCTTCCGCTCGGATTATGTTTTGCGCCGATGACCAGAATTTTCACCTAATGTCGAGCCGATCAGATATGCCGTGGGTTCGAGGGAACCAATCGAGTCTGACCCCTTGAACTTTCTTGAACTTTTACCCCTTGAACTTTTAAGTCGCCGGGTGGCCCTGGGTCATCACTGACCCAGGGCTCCCACAGATCCGGACGTGCGCGATTAGCGCATCCGGCTCCTCGGTTCATGGATGCGCTACCTGACGGTACCCAGTGTCGCTATCTTTTCTCGTCGTGTTGAGATGGTGTATCGATTCGGTGCTCGATGCATCGGTCCCTCGAAAAGTTCCATTAAACCGATCTGCCGCTTCCCTCCACCGGGTCGCCTGGGGTGACTTCCCCGACTTCAACGGTACTATCGTTATACAAAGGGGCAGACTCCGACTTCTCGTCACCCGTCCCGCCGCCCAGTCCATAAACGAGGGTTGCCTTCGCTTGGCGGTACCACGGTTTGCGCCTGGGTTTGCTGCCAGCCGGTCAGACGCGCGCCGGTGGACCTGGACTGTTTATTACGCGGCGCCCGCGCCGCTCGTCGTCCGTGGAGATGAGACGAGACCTCCCAGGTTCCTGAGGAATCCGTGTGAACATGCGATCGCTCTTGGACCCCGGC
>JBDNIO010000133.1:0-17183 GCA_041688215.1 Salinisphaeraceae bacterium
CAACTGAATTTGTTCGAGCGCCGGGCGCTTATTCCCCTATTGCGCAACGAGCCTCCAGACATTGAGGATTTACTGCTTCAAGCGCAAATGCGGCTACTGTGAATATTTGTGGGACAGCAATGCGCATGATGCTAAACTGCACGTAGGATCTAAGTAGGAGTTTTATGAAATACGCAGTAGTAATTGAAAAAGCAGGTTCAAACTTTTCCGCCTACGTTCCCGATCTTCCCGGTTGCATCACCACGGGACAAAGCGTCGAGGAAATCGAGGTTCAAATCCGTGAGGCGATAGAATTTCATTTGGCAGGCATGCGCGAAGATGGCGAGGTTATTCCAAGCCCCAGCAGTTCTGTAGAGTACGTAGAAGTTGCCGCCTAACTTAAGCAGTGGTGGACACCTGATGTGCCATGCAACTATTGGAGCAGCGCTTTTAAGTTAGCCAGCTCGAGACCAATCAGGCTATTCACAACTTACGTTACCGGGAACCCAGCAGTCACAAACCTGCCGTACACGTTTTTACAAGATATCTAATGGCAAACAATCCAAACATCTACCTGGTCGGCCCCATGGGCGCCGGCAAAACTACCATCGGCCGGCGTATCGCCGAGGTCAAAGGTATGTCTTTCGTCGATTCGGACGCTGAGATCGAAAAGCGTACCGGCGTGGACATTTCTTTTATCTTCGACATGGAAGGTGAAGAGGGTTTTCGCAAGCGCGAAACCGACGTTATCGCTGAACTGGCGGAATTAACTAATACCGTAATGGCTACCGGCGGCGGCGCAATTCTGAACGCCGCCACGCGCGATCTGCTGTCCGCACGAGGTGTGGTGGTGTATCTGGAAACTACGCTGGAGCAGCAACTCTCGCGCACCAGGCGCAGCCGCAACCGGCCATTGCTGGAAGAAAGCAATGATGTTGAAGCCACGCTGAAAGCCATGATCGCCGAGCGCGATCCGTTATACCGCCAGATTGCAGATTTAGTGGCGCCTACCGGCGACCAGCCCGCACGCCGCCTGGCGCGCGAGATCGTGGAAAAACTGGAAAGCGTCGGGAACGCGGAAATTTGAACCTCGCCGAGTGTTTTGAATTGCGCCAACATAGCAGCCCGCAAGCTCTGTGTTTATGTCATGAATGAACTTACCGTTGAACTCGGTGCGCGCAGTTATCCCATCTATATTGGCGCCGGGTTGCTCACGCAGGCACCGCTCTGGACCGATATCCTGAGCAAGAAGACCCTAGTGGTAACCAATGACACCATTGCCCCACTGTACCTGGAGCATATCCAGAAGCAGCTGCCGAAGGCCGAAGGCCTGATCCTGCCGGACGGCGAAGTACATAAAACCCTTACCACAACAAGCCTGATATACGACCGATTACTGGCTGGAAACTACAATCGTGACTGTTGCCTTGTCGCGCTGGGCGGCGGCGTGATTGGCGATATTACCGGCTTTGCCGCTGCCACTTACCAGCGCGGTGTGGATTTCATCCAGATTCCCACCACCCTGCTGGCGCAGGTGGACTCCTCCGTGGGCGGCAAAACCGGCGTGAATCATCCGCAGGGCAAGAACATGATCGGGGCCTTCCACCAGCCACGCCTGGTGCTGGCGGATACAGATACCCTGGCCACGCTGCCCGAGCGCGAACTGGCGGCCGGATTGGCCGAAGTAATCAAATACGGGCTAATACGCGACACGGAATTTCTTGCCTGGCTGGAAAGCAATATGCCACGGCTGCTACAGCGCGACCCCGAAGCCCTAGCCTATGCAATTACCCGCTCCTGCGAAAACAAGGCGCAGGTGGTCGCCGCGGACGAACGCGAGTCCGGCCAGCGCGCGTTGTTAAACCTTGGTCATACGTTTGGCCACGCCATCGAAGCCGCCCTGGGCTACGGCAAATGGCTGCACGGTGAAGCCGTGGGGGCCGGCATGTGCATGGCCGCAGATTTATCCCAGCGTCTGGGCTGGCTCACCGACGCCGAGCGCGAGCGCGCGGTGGCGCTGATTACTGCGGCCGGCCTGCCCACCGTCGCACCAGGCGGTTTAACCCGGGATCAGATGCTGGAATTGATGGCCGGTGACAAAAAAGTTCTGGCCGGCAAACTGCGGCTGGTACTACTACGCGGCCTGGGCAACGCCGTGGTCTCGGCCGAATTTGACGAAGCGAGCTTACTGGCGACCCTGGACCGGTTTTTAGAATAGTGCGCCATTTTTTTCGGCCCTTATACTATTGGCCGGTACTATTGGCCGGTACTATTGGCCGGTACTATTGGCCGGTACTATTGGCCGGTACTATTGGCCGGTACAATGACATGAGTTTGTCATATGCGAGCGAAGCGCGGCAATCCAGGCTTTAGGTCTTTGCGAGGCCGAGTATAGCGGGCTAAACGCCGTGGCAATCTCCTAAGTCGCCGTAGAGAGCGCAACACCCTCTGAGCTGGATTGCCGCGCCGGCACCGGTTCCGCGTACTGTTTCGCGCCCGGCGTGGGCAGGGACGATTCACCCATAATGTAGGCATCGATCGCGTGTGCTGCGCCGCGGCCTTCCCCAATAGCCCAGACGATGAGCGACTGCCCGCGCCGGCAATCGCCGGCGGTGAACACGCCTTGCGCACTGGTTGCAAACTGGCCCCACGCGGCCTGCACGTTGGAGCGATCATCGGTGGCCAGGTCGAGCTGTTCGATCAATGCCTGCTCGGGGCCGAGAAAGCCCATCGAGAGCAGGACCAGTTCGGCTTCCCAGGTGCGCTCGCTGCCGGGCACTTCGGAAAACGGCGCTTTTTCGCCGGGCTTGGACCAGTCGATGTCGACGGTCTTGATTCCGGCCACGTGACCCTTACCGTCGTCGATAAATTCCTTGGAAAGAATCGAAAAACGGCGCGGATCATCACCGAACACCGCTTTGGCCTCCTGGTGACCGTAATCCTGGCAATAAGTGACCGGCCACTGCGGCCACGGATTATCCGCACCGCGTTCTACTGGCGGTTTACCGAGCAATTCAAAGTTGACCAGGCTCTTGCAGCCATGGCGCATGGCGGTGCCGATGCAGTCCGTGCCGGTATCGCCGCCGCCAATAACAATTACGTTTTTGTCCTTCCCATGGATCGGTGCGGCGTCGACGTTGCCATCATCAAGCAACGTTTTTGTGTTGTGGTGGAGGTATTCCATCGCAAAGTGAATACCGCCGAGTTCGCGGCCGGGAATCGGCAGATCGCGCGGCACGGTCGCGCCGGTGGCGACGAGCAGCGCATCGTGCTTTTCCTGTAGCACTTTGGGGTCGATGTACTCAATGTTGTCTTCTTTAGGACCGCTGCCCGCGGGGAGGTTTTCATCACCGCCAACGAAACAGTTGGTAACAAAGGTAATGCCTTCGTCGCGTAGTTGCTGCAGCCGTCGCTCGATCACTACGTCCTTGTTGAGCTTCGGAGCAGGAATGCCGTAGGTCAGCAAGCCGCCGATGCGGTCATGGCGCTCGTACACCGTGACCATGTGCCCGACCCGGTTAAGCTGCTGCGCGGCGGCAAGCCCGGCCGTCCCGGATCCGATGATACCCACCGAATAGCCGGTGCGTTCCGCGGGCGGCTCGGGCTTGATCCAGCCCTCGTCCCAGCCGCGGTTGATGATTTCGTTCTCGATATTCTTGATTGTGACCGCCGGATCGGTGATGGCGAGCACGCACGCGCCCTCGCAGGGCGCCGGGCAAACGCGGCCGGTAAACTCGGGAAAGTTGTTGGTCTTGTGCAGGCGATCGAGCGCGTCGCGCCAGCGGCCATTATACACCAAATCGTTCCACTCAGGAATCAGGTTGTCGATCGGGCAGCCGTGGTGCGCTTGGCAGAACGGCACGCCGCAGTCCATGCAGCGCGCGCCCTGCTTTTTAAGCTCCGCCTCGTCTGGCTTGGTGTACAGCTCGTTAAAATCCTTCAGCCGCGCCTTTGGATCGCGGTAAGGAACCTTCTTGCGGTTGTAATCCATGAAGCCGCGTTTATCGCCCATGATGTACTCCGATTAATGTTCGTTGTTAGCGTTATTCCCTCTCCCCGTTTGCGGGGAGAGGGAGTATTCAGTAGTGCCCTGCGTCAGGCATGCGCCTCCACCTTTTCCTCTTCCTCTTCGTCCCGCTCCTGGCGTTCGCTCAATACGCGCTTGAGATCTGAGGGCATGACTTTCACGAACTCGCCCAGCACGTCAGGCCAGCGCTCTAGCACACGCTCGGCAACGGTCGATCCGGTAGCTTCAAAATGCCCGCGGATCAGCGTTTGCAGCGCTTGAATTTCAGCCTCATCGGTCAGTGCTTCGAGTTCGATCATGCCGCGGTTGCAGCGCGCGGGAAACTTGTTGTCCGGGTCCCAGACGTAAGCGGTACCGCCAGACATGCCGGCCGCGAAGTTGCGCCCTGTGGCCCCAAGAATGACGACGCGCCCGCCGGTCATGTACTCGCAGCCGTGGTCTCCTATGCCTTCGACGACGGTATCAGCGCCGGAGTTTCGCACGCAGAAGCGCTCGGCCGCCTGGCCGCGGAAAAAGGCGGTGCCGCTGGTCGCGCCGTAGAGCGCGACGTTGCCGATGAGGATGTTGTCCTCGGGCGTAAATGAAGACTCTTTCGGCGGATAAATCACCAGATGCCCGCCGCACAGTCCCTTGCCGACGTAGTCGTTGGCGTCGCCTTCCAGCTCGATGGTCACGCCACGCTGCATCCATGCGCCGATGGACTGGCCGGCTGAGCCAGTCAGGTTGATGTGTATGGTCTCGTCCTCGGGGAACCCGAACTCGCCCCAGCACTTGGAAACTTCGTGCGAGAGAATTGTGCCTACCACGCGGTCAGTATTGCACACCTTTGATTCGATCACTACAGGCTCGCCGTGTTCGAGCGCGGGTTTGGCCTGTTCGATCAGCCAGTAATCGAGCGCGCCTTCAAGCCCGTGATCCTGCTTCGTGGTGTTATAAACCTGCTCCTGTTGCGTCTCGGGGTCGTGTACCAGCGTGAGCAGACCAGACAGATCAAGACCGTCTGTTTTCCAGTGCTTGATCGCATCGTTTTGCTCGAGCGTATCGCAGCGGCCGATCATTTCGTTGATCGTGCGGAAGCCGAGTTTGGCCATCCACTCGCGCGCTTCTTCTGCCACCATGAACAGATAATTGACCACGTGCTCAGGCGCACCCATGAACTTCTTGCGCAGTTCCCGATCCTGCGTGGCGATGCCGACGGGGCAGGTGTTGAGATGACACTTGCGCATCATGATGCAGCCCAACGTGATCAGCGGCGCGGTGGAAAAGCCATAATGCTCGGCGCCGAGCATGGTGGCGATAACAATATCGCGCCCGGTCTTGAGCTGGCCGTCGGTTTCCAGACCCACTCGGCTACGCAGGCCGTTGAGCACCAGCGTCTGATGCGTCTCCGCCAGACCCAGCTCCCAGGGCAGACCCGCGTGCTTGAGCGAAGTCAGGGGCGAAGCGCCGGTGCCGCCGTCGTGGCCGGCGATAAGAATATGATCAGCGTAGCCCTTGGCCACGCCCGCCGCGATGGTGCCGACACCGCCTTCACTGACCAGCTTCACACTGATATCCGCCTGGGGATTGGCGTTTTTCAGATCGTGAATGAGCTGCTTGAGGTCTTCGATCGAGTAGATATCGTGATGCGGCGGCGGCGAGATCAGGCCAACGCCGGGGGTTGAATGGCGCAGGTCCGCGATCACTTCATCCACCTTGAAGCCGGGCAGCTCACCGCCTTCGCCGGGCTTGGCGCCCTGCGCAATTTTGATTTGCAGCACATCCGCGTTGGTCAGGTACCAGCTGGTGACACCGAAGCGGCCGGAGGCGACCTGCTTGATCGAGCTGCGGCGGCTATCGCCGTTGTCGTCCGGGGAAAAGCGATCAGAATTTTCGCCGCCCTCACCCGTGTTCGACCTGGCCTGTATGCGGTTCATCGCGATGGCCAGCGATTCGTGGGTTTCTTTAGAGATCGAACCGTAACTCATCGCGCCGGTGCGAAAGCGTTTGACGATTTCGCTTGCGGGCTCAACTTCGGACAGCGGAATGGCGTCTTTAATACCATCACCACCGTTCTCGATCCCCTTGAATCGCAACAACCCGCGCGGGGTGCAGCGCTCGCGAGCATCAAAGTTTGCGCGCTCGGCGAAGCGGTGGTAGGCCTCCCGATCATCGCCGCGCGCGGCGACTTGCAGGTCGTAAATGGATTCCGGGTTGACCCCGTGTTTCTCGCCCTCGGCGCGCCAGTGAAACTGCCCGTCGTTGGGCAGGGTCTGGCCCTGCCCGGGATCGCGCAGCGGATGGCCGAGTTCGTGACGCCGGCGCAGCTCCTCACCGAGCACGTTGAAACCGACGCCTTTGATCTGGCTTGCCGTGCCGGCGAAGCAGCGCTCGATCACTTCCTCACCAACGCCCACGGCCTCGAAAATCTGCGCGCCCTTGTAGGAGTGCAAGGTGGAGATGCCCATCTTGGCCATGACTTTAAGCATGCCCTTCGCGGTGGCCTTGCGGTAGGCCTCGACGATCAGATCGTCATCGCTGAATTCCTCGTCCAGCAGCCCGTCGAGGCGCGCCTGCCAGAGCGCCTCAAATGCGAGGTAGGGATTGATCGCGTCCGCGCCATAGCCAATCAGCAGGCAGTGGTGGTGTACCTCGCGCGCCTCGCCTGTCTCAACTATGAGCCCGGCGCGCGTGCGCTTGTGCGCGGCGACCAAATGATGATGGACCGCGCCGGTTGCGAGCAATGCGCTGACGGGAATGCGATCCGCGCCGACGTTGCGATCGGAGAGAATAACCAGCTCGTAGTCGTCGTCGATCGCCTGCTCGGCCTCGCGGCAAATCCGGTCCAGGGCGGCAGGCAAGCCGTCGACCCCTTCTTCGCGCGGCCAAGTGATGTCGATTGTTTTGGTCGCCCAGTTGCGATAATCCATTTGCTTGAGCGCCGCCAGCTGCTCGTTGGTAAGAATCGGGTGCGGCACGCGCAGACGACGTGCGTGCTCTGGTGTCGCGGCCAGCAGGTTGCCCTCCGGGCCGATGTAGCACTCCAGCGACATGATTGTTTCTTCGCGAATCGAGTCAATCGCCGGGTTGGTGACCTGGGCGAAATGCTGCTTGAAATAGTCATACAGCATGCGCGGCTCGTCGGACAGCACTGCCAGCGCGGCGTCGTTGCCCATCGAACTAATCGGGTCCTTCTTGGAATGAATCAACGGCACGAGCATGAACTGCATCGTCTCGGCGGTGTAGCCAAACACGCGCATGCGCTCAAGCAGTGAATCGGGGTAGAACCCGTGCGGCTCGCGCTTGGGCTCAAGTTCATCCAGCTCGATGCGCTCCTGATCGAGCCATTCGCCGTAGGGCCGCTCTGAAGCAAAGCGCGATTTGATTTCAGCGTCCGGGATAAGGCGCTGCTCTTCAAAATCAATCAGGAACATGCGCCCGGGCTGCAAGCGCCCCTTTAGCTTGACGTTCGACGGTTCAACCGGTAGCACGCCAACTTCACTGGCCATGATGCAGCGGTCATCGTGCGTGATGTAATAGCGGCTCGGGCGCAGACCATTGCGATCCAGCACCGCGCCGATGTAACGGCCGTCGGTAAACGCGACCGACGCGGGCCCGTCCCAGGGCTCCATGAGGCAGGAGTGATATTCGTAAAAAGCGCGCTTTGCGGCCGACATCGACTTGTCGTTCTGCCACGCCTCCGGGATCATCATCATCATCACTTCCGGTAATGGCCGGCCGGCGAGTAGCAACAGCTCCATGGCGTTGTCGAAGGCGCCGGAATCCGACGTGGTTGGGTCGACTACGGGCAGCACCTTGTGGAATTCGTCGCCGAACAGGTCACTTTGCATCAAGCCCTGACGCGCGACCATCCAGTTCTTGTTGCCGCGCAGGGTGTTGATCTCGCCGTTGTGGGCCATGTACCGCATCGGCTGTGCGCGATCCCAGGAAGGGAAGGTGTTGGTGGAAAAGCGCGAGTGGACCATCGCCAGATGGCTGGTGAAGCGCTCGTCATTAAGTTCCGGGTAGTAGCGCATGAGCTGGCCGGAGGTGAGCTGCCCCTTGTAAATCATTACGTGCGTGGACAGCGAGCAGACGTAGTAGCTTTTTATGAGTTTCGGGTCGTGCTTTTCGATGTCGTGATACGCCTGCGTGCGAATCAGGTAAAGCTGACGATCGAAAGCCGCGTGGTCGGTATCCTCGCCGGCCGCAATGAACAGCTGCTCCACGACCGGCTCGGAATCGCGGGCCGAAGGGCCGATATCCGCCGCGTCAGGATCCACCGGCACGGCACGCCAGCCAAGCAAGCGCTGGCCCTGCGCGGCGATATAACGCTCCACCGCGTCGCGGCAGAACTGCCGGTCCTGCTCATCGCGCGGCAAAAAGACATTGCCCGCGGCATAACGCCCCGGCTCAGGCAGGGTTACGCCCAGTTCGTCCTTCACCAGTTCGGCGAACAGCGCATGCGGCAGCGCGGTAAGCATACCGGCGCCGTCACCCGTGTTGGTTTCGCAGCCGCATCCCCCGCGGTGATCCATATTCTGCAGCATGACAGCCGCGTCCTGGATGATCTGGTGCGAGCGCGTCCCGCGGATGTTGGCCACGAATCCGACGCCACAGCTATCGTGCTCGTTCGCAGGGTCGTAAAGTCCCTGTGCCTGGGGTATGCGATTGTGCATATCGATTACCTTTCTAGTATCTGTTAATACTAATTTGATTGTCGCGCCGCAAGCCATTTTTCCGCAAGCTCGCATTCGCTCGGCTCGCGATGCTCGGGCGTCGGGGGCGCAGTGCAGCCATTCTACACAAGCCCGCGACAACGCAGGATTGCGGAGAAATGGCCCGCGTCCCTTCGGGTTGCGCCCAAAATACAGCCATGCGGCGTTGCTCGTTGTTCATTTGGCCTTGATAAATCGTACTAGGCAAACTTCTCTCCTCGCGCCTTGCCTGGCCGTATTTTGGGCGGCAACGCGGCGATCTAATTAGTGTTGACAGGTCCTCATCAGTCGCGCCGGCCTGTGATTATGAAAACGGCCATTGCGGAGTTGATTTGTTGGGCATATGCCTTGGTTGGTAGCCTGGGTTTTAAACAGCCAGCGTGGCCGGCTCAGGCTCCTTGCTGGGTGCGCTGTCGGCTGTCAACGCCTCGATCAAGGCCCTGGCTGCCGCCGACTGTGATCTATGCGGGGGCGTAACAATTGCGACCAGCCGACTCAATGCCGGCTCAAGGCGAATTACCGTTAGCACGCCGTCCTCAACCTCCCGCGCAACGGCGCGATGTGGCAGGATTGCGGCCTCGTCTGAATGGCTAACATAGGCCTTGATCGTATCAATGTTGTCGAACGTGTGGCTCATCGCGGAATTCCCCCCGTGGCGGCGCAGGTAGGTGCTGATCTGGCTCGCTATCGGCAGACTCGAATCGAAACCCACCAGCGGCTGATTCACCAGCATGGCCGGGCCAAGTACCGCGCATGCCGCCAGCGGGTGGCCTGTACGGCAGACCACGACCATCGTTTCCTCTCGTAGCGGCTGTGCGACAAGGCCCCGCCACCGCTGAGGGTAACTTATTATACCAAAATCCACGCGCTGGTCGCGCACCCGCTCATGCACCGTGCCCGGCTGGTGGTAGTCCACCCGCACCCTGACTTCGGGGTGATCGGCCTCGAACTGTTGCGCGACGCGTTTAAGCAGGTCGATCCCGGCCGAGTAAATTGCCGCGACCCGGACGCTGCCGCGGATCGCCCCGGCTGGGCCGACGGGCTCGGCAATCTGGTGCTTGAGCTGCTCGTAGCGGTCGAGAATCTCGCGACATCCCTCGCGGTAGATCTCGCCAGCCAGAGTGAGCTGGAGCGGGCGCCTGCCGCGGTCGATCAGCTGAACGCCGAGTTCACGCTCCAGCGCCATAGTCCGTTGCGAGGCCGCCGACTGGGTAACACCATGCAGGCGCGCCCCGCCAGAGATCGAGCCCTCACGTGCGATGTCGCAAAACAGTTGTATGGCGTCCAGTTGCATAGGCCGCACACTATAATTTAAACTATCGCACTTGTCACGTAATATTAGATTAACTTGTGATGCGAGGCGTGATAACGACAACGCAGATTGCAATGCGCAACCTGAGTGCGCATAATAATGCGCATGGCAAAGCGCGCAGTTAACCTGTCAGTAGACGAATCGCTACTTGCGCAAGCGCGTGAGTCGGGCCTTAATCTGTCCCATTTTCTCGAAGAAATGCTGAATGACCACACGCGAAAAGCGCGTGAAAAGCAATGGTTGGAAGAAAACCGCGAGGCGATTAAAGCCTATAACGAGCGCGTGGAACGCGACGGCCCATTTAATAAAGACCTGATTTCTTTTTAGTGGCGCAATTTCAGGTTTATGCGAACACGCGCCGCAGTCGCGCCGAAGTTCCCTATCTACTGGATGTCCAGTCCGACCTCGTTGACATCAGCACGCGCCTGGTCATTCCCTTAGTAGACCAGTGCCAATTTGGCAAACCGCTAACCCGGCTCAACCCGCAATTTGACTTGGCCGGACACGAGCTAATCATGTCATCGGCGGATCTGGCCGGTATACCCAAGCGGCAAATCGGCGTATGGGTCGCTGACTTTTCCCAGCACCGCAACCTTATAATCGGTGTGCTGGATTTTTTGATTACAGGCATTTGATTTGATATGTCCAATATACCCCCTGGCGAACGCCTGATTTTCGCACTCGATATGCCACACGCCATAGCTGCTCGACAGCTAGTGGACACCCTCGGCGGCAGCATAACTTTCTACAAAATCGGTCTGGAACTGGCACTGGCCGACGGTTTTCTGGATCTGATCGACTGGCTGCAAGAGCGCGACAAAAAAGTATTCGTTGACCTGAAACTTTTTGACGTACCCGCAACCGTGGCGCGCGCAATCCATCGTCTATCTGAGCGTGGTGTGGATTTCGCTACCGTGCACGGTAACCAGAGCATCATGCAGGCCGCGGCCGAAGCCAAAAGCGGCAATCTTAAAGTGCTTGCAGTCACTGCATTAACCAGCCTGGATCAAGGCGATTTGCAAGACCTCGGCTTTGACTGCGATATTGAAGCGCTGGTGCTCTCACGTGCCAAACGCGCTTTGGCCGCGGGCTGTGACGGCGTGGTGTCGTCCGGACTGGAAGTTTCAGCGTTAAGAAAACATGCGCCGGAAAAACTAATCACGGTCACACCAGGAATTCGACCAGTCGCTAATGACGACGACCAGAAACGGGTCATGACGCCGACCCAGGCGATTACCGCCGGGGCCGATTACCTGGTAGTGGGTCGGCCGATTCGCGATGCGGATGATCCCAAAGCTGCCGCCGAAGCCATTCAGGCGGAAATATCCGCCACCCTTTCCTAGTAACTGCCGAGTAACTACCTTGCTGAAAAACGACCGCCTGCTAAAAGCCCTGCGCCGCGAACCCGTTGACGCAACCCCGGTATGGCTAATGCGCCAAGCCGGGCGCTATCTGCCCGAATATCGCCAGCTACGCGAGAAAGCCGGCAGCTTTCTGGACTTGTGCCAGAATCCGGAGCTTGCCTGCGAAGTTACCCTGCAGCCGCTGCGCCGCTTTGATCTGGACGCGGCTATTCTGTTCTCCGACATTCTCACCATACCCGAAGCCATGGGCCTGGGCCTGCATTTTATCGCCGGCGAGGAGGGGCCGCATTTCCACCACCCGGTACGCGACCCGGCAGCTATCGCCAAATTGGGTGTGCCCGACCCGGAAGACGAACTGCGTTATGTCAGCGATGCCGTGCGACTGATTCGCCGGGAACTGGATGGTTCCGTACCACTGATTGGCTTCGCGGGCAGCCCATGGACGCTGGCGACTTACATGGTTGAGGGTGGCCCCAGCAAAACCTACCAGCACATCAAGGCCCTGCTATATAACGAACCGGCAGCGCTGGAACAACTGCTCACGATTCTGGCGCACGCGGTGCGCGATTACCTGAATGCACAAATTGCCGCCGGCGCCCAGGCGCTGCAAATTTTTGATACCTGGGGCGGCGTGCTGACCCCGCCACAGTATCAGCGCTTCTCGCTGGCGTTCATGCGCACTATTGTCAACGGCTTAAACCCCTCCCCCGAAGGCGAACACGTTCCCGTGATTTTATTCACCAAAGGCGGCGGTGCGTGGCTGGAGTCCATTGCCGATACCGGCTGCGACGGCGTTGGCCTGGACTGGACCATCGACTTGGGCGAAGCGCGCCGGCGTGTAGGCCACAAAGTCGCGCTGCAGGGCAATCTCGACCCCGCTATTTTGTATGCCAAACCCGAGGTTATCCGGAAATCGGTGGGCGAGGCATTAGCATCGTTCGGCAACGCGCCCGGGCATGTCTTCAACCTGGGTCACGGGGTAACGCCCGAGGTAAACCCCGAGCATGTCGCGGCACTGGTGAATGCTGTGCACGAATTGAGCCCCGCCCACCATGCCGACCACTAAGCGCGCCAAAGCGCCAGCCAAGTGTTTTAATCGGTATTCGCACTATCAATTCTGCCTGCGGCCCAAGGCCGGGGGCACGGCCTTCATGCTGGAAGCCATGGGCGATGTGCTGGACGGCGTAATCGATATGACCGTCGCCTACTTGGGCACCGCTGATCCCAGCGCCTGGGATTATTTTTGCGGACGCATTCCGGAAGTTCAGGTACGCTTGCGGCCTTTGGAGCTGCCTGCCGAATTGCGCCAGGGCAGCTATGAATACGATCCCACCATTCAAGCGCAGTTTCGTGCATGGATGAACGAACTCTGGGCCGCCCAGGATGCCG
The DNA here is from genome assembly GCA_041688215.1 of Salinisphaeraceae bacterium. GTDB lineage: Bacteria > Pseudomonadota > Gammaproteobacteria > Nevskiales > Salinisphaeraceae > JBDNIO01. The sequence goes on from JBDNIO010000133.1 coordinate 12,769, forward strand.
TAGTGCACAAATGCACGCGGACTACCAGCAGTCACAACAGGCCATGAGACAAGGAATACTAAATGAGTCGACACACTAATCCGACCCGCAAAACCGTATGGATTACCGGCGGCGGCAGCGGCATCGGCCGCGAACTCGCACTGCAGCTGGCCACCCACGGCTGGCAGGTAGTGGTATCCGGACGCACGCAGGAAAAGCTGGACGAAGTCTGCAGCGCGGCGCCGGCGGGCACGGTTACCGCCATCGCCTGCGACGTAACCGACCTGAGCGCAGTGCGAAAAGCCGCACAGGAAATCGGCCAGATCGACCTGGCCGTGTTCAACGCCGGCGTATTCGAGCCCTTCGACGGCAAGAAATTCGACGCCGAGGGCGTGCTTAAAACCATGAACGTGAATTACGCCGGTGCAGTAAATGGTATCGACGCCGTACTGCCCGGCATGCGCGAGCGCGGCGCCGGCCACATCGCGCTGGTGGCCAGCGTGGCCGGCTACCGGGGCATGCCGCTGGCCGCGCCCTATTCCGCGTCCAAGGCCGCGATGATCTCCCTGTGCGAATCGCTCAAGTTCGACTTCGATAAAATCGGCATCCGCACCACGGTGGTCACGCCTGGTTTCGTCAAAACCCCACTTACAGAGAAAAACGAATTCCCAATGCCGTTCCTGGTAGACGTGGAAGACGCGGGGCGCATCATCCGCGAAGGCCTGGAAGCCGGCAAGTTTGAGATTACCTTCCCGAAACGCCTGTCGTACGCGCTGAAATTCATGCGCATGTTGCCGTACAAGCTTTACTTTCCGCTGATGCGCAAAGGCACGGGGCGATAACCATGTGGCCTGTGCTTATCACGATTATCATCGCCATGTTCGCTGTGGCTATCGGTATTTATGTGCGGCGTGAAATCCAGCGTAGCCGTGAGGCCTTGAAAGGGGTTGATCGCAGCAAACTCAAGGACCTGGACGAGGACGGCTGGGACGACGACACCAACTCAGGTAGCTAACGCCAATTATGAGCATGCTTTATTTCGTGGTCTTGCTGGCACTCATCGGCTTTGCTGCGGTCATGGGCCTGCGGCGTCACAACACCAGAAAACAGCAGCAGCAAGACCGGCATAAACACGGAGCCGACCTGGAGAATCCCTTCAAATGACCCGGGCACAAGCCGCTGCCCAGCTACAAATTTTTCTGCAAGACAACATTCCCCTGGCGCGCGCCACCGGTGCCCGCATCGGCTGTTTTGACGAACAGGGTTTAGCCCTGCATGCGCCGCTCGCGCCCAACAGCAATCATCACGGCACGGCCTTTGGCGGCAGTCTCTATGTGGTCGCCCTCGCTGCCGGCTGGGGCCTGACGCATCTGCTGCTGCAGGAAGCAGGCATCAAGGCCAGCCTGTTTGTACGCCACGCCGAAGCCAACTATTTGCGCCCCGTTACCGGCGACCTGAACGCGCTTGCACAGCGGCCGGCAGCAGTAGATTTAAAAGAATTCATAACCACATTCAGCACCACGGGCCGCGCGGAACTGGCCGTTGATATTCATATGGATTGCGATAGCGTTCGCGCTTTTGAATTGCACGCTGGCATCGCCGCACGCAAGGCGGCCAAAGCATGAGACGTTGCGCACTCGTTACCGGCGCCAATCGCGGCATCGGCAGTGAAACCGCATTGCTGTTGGGCGCGCGTGGCGTTCGCGTGCTGATTGCGGGTCGGAATGTCGATGCCTGTGAGCAAGTCGTGACTGAAATCAAGGCTGCTGGGGGCGACGCCGCTGCGCTGCAACTGGACTTGGCGCAGCCGGATTCAATCAGGCACTGGCTGGACGGCCTGACGGAAAATGTCGATATCCTGATCAACAACGCCGGCATTTTTCCGGACCCCGGCATCAGCGTGTTTGATTGTGATCCAGACGATCTCTACCGGGCCATGCAAGTGCATCTGCACGGGCCATTGCAACTTGCGCGTTCACTGGTGGCCGGCATGCAGGCCCGCGGCTACGGGCGGGTAGTCAACCTGACCTCAGGCTACGCCACGTTAAATAGCATGGGCGGCCAGCTAACGGCCTACCGCACCTCCAAGGCCGCACTCAACGCACTGACCTGCATCTTGGCTGCGGAAGTCGAGGGAGATGTGAAGATAAACGCCGTGGACCCGGGCTGGGTCCGAACCGATATGGGCGGCGACTCGGCGCCACGTTCCGCGCAGGAAGCAGCCGCGGATGTAGTTTGGGCCGCCACTCTGGAGAGCGACGGCCCAAACGGCAAATTATTGCGCTACCGGGAAGTGCTGGATTTTTAGCGTCATAATTCGGGATCCGTAACCCCCCCACCGCCTTTAGGCGGCCATTTAACAATTTCCTTCTCCCCTATGGGGAGAAGGTTGGGATGAGGGGCACGGGCTAGTTTTGCCCCTCACCCTTTTCGCTACGCTCACCTCGTTACACTCGCTCGCCCCGCAAGCGGGGCGAGGGGAAGTCGGCCTACGGCCGATCGATCCGGCCCTTGAATTATTTTAGGGGCCGTAACACGAAGCCACAGGCTTTCGCCGGTGGAGTATTCACGTACCCGCCTATTCGACTTCCATCATTTCGAAGTCGTCTTTGGGCGCACCGCAATCCGGGCAAGTCCAGTCTTCGGGTACGTCTTCCCATTTCGTGCCGGGCGCGATGTCTTCATCGGGCATACCTTCGGCTTCGTCATATTCGAATCCGCAGACTATGCATTGCCATTTTTTCATCAGTATTCCTTGTCGAGATCAGTCGTCTAGTTTATTGAAGTCCGGCTTCTCGCGCACGGCGCAGTCGGGGCAGGCCCAGTCCTCCGGAATTTCTGACCACGCGGTGCCGGCCGGAAAGCCTTCGTGTTCATAGCCCTGGGATTCATCGTATATAAAGCCGCAACCGTCACATTTATAGCGCGCCATTAGTCTTTCCTCATCTTGTGGGCCTCATCCTGAGAGCCTCGTCCTGTGCCAGCGAATGCTATCAAAAAAACGTGGGTGCAAATAAAACGGGCCGATGCAAACCCTGCACCGGCCCGCAAAGTATCGCCACTCAGGTCGCTCAGGTCGCTCAGGCCGCCTGGGTAGCCGGCTCAGCGGGCGACGGATATTTCGCCAGCAGTTTTTCTTCCTGCCCCGGCTGCAGGTTGGCGCGGCGAATATCACCATTGTGATGCGCAACCACTTTCGGGTCCATGATGCGGTACCAAAACGGCGGAAAGTAGGCCAGCACAATCATGCCGGCATAGCCGGTGGGCAGTTGCGGGGCGTCTTCAAAATGGCGCAAGGCCTGGTAACGCCGGGTGGGATTAGCATGGTGGTCTGAATGACGCTGCAAATGGTAGAGCAGCAGATTGGTTACGACGTGGTTGTTGTTCCAGGAGTGCTCCGGACGCACGCGCTCATAACGGCCGTCATCCTTCTTTTTACGCACCAAACCATAGTGCTCGAGGTAGTTGACTGCTTCCAGCAGCGAGGCCCCAATCACACCCTGGATAATCAGGAAGGGCAATACCACCCAGCCAAATGCGACCGTCAGGCCACCCCAGAAAACCACGGTCATGGCCCAGGCCTGCAGGTTCTCGTTTTCCCAGGTCCAGGGGCCCTTGTCCTTGCGGGCCAGACGCGTTTTTTCTATTTCCCATGCGGAAACCAGGCTGCCAATCATGGTACGGGGCAGGAAGCGGTAAAAAGATTCGCCCATGCGCGAGCTTGCCGGGTCTTCGGGGGTCGCCACGCGACGATGGTGGCCCTTGTTGTGCTCTACATAGAAGTGGCCATAACCCACGGGCGCTAACGCGATTTTGGACAGCCAGCCTTCAATGTCTGGCTTCTTGTGCCCCAGTTCGTGCGCAGTATTGATCCCGACACCGGAAACGATGCCCATGGACCAAGTCAAACCGGCGAGCGCGACCCATCCCAAACCTGCGGTGCCGACCGCCCATGCGGCCCACACCGTAACGCCTAGCTGTATGGGGATATACGCATAGACGCACCAGCGGTAATAGCGATCCGATTCCAGCACCTCAATGGCGTTGTCGGGCGGATTTTCGTTGTCGCTGCCGATCAGGTAGTCGGCAATTGGCACCAAGCCATAGAGGAAAAACGGTGCGAAGAACCAGAGGATGCTCCAACCTGTCATCCAGGCCAGCGCGCCACCCATTACTGGTAAAAAAGGCACGACCACGCCCCATAACCACAGGTAGCGCTTGCTGTCGTGTTCTCTCGCGATTGCGGCGGCTGTTGCACTCATCTCATCACACCTTCTGTGGTTGGCCTGCGGCAGCGTGTTAGGGAGCTGGCGCCAAGGGATTTCTTGATTATGTACCAAACTCAGCTACGGTCATTGCCAGGAGCCGAGTGAAGCGAGCTGAACGCAGTGAAAGCGACGCGGCAATCTAAAAAACCCTGGATTGCCGCGCGCCCA
>JBDNIO010000134.1:0-4238 GCA_041688215.1 Salinisphaeraceae bacterium
GGACATAAGCACGGCGCGCCTGATGCGGCTGAGCACCATGCAGGCGACATGGGGAATATCACCGCCAATGAAGATGGCGTTGCCCAGGTTGATGCGCAGTTTGCTTTCCTGAAAATGGGAGAGGGGGAAGCGTCTATTATAGGAAAAGCTGTGATCGTGCATGGCGGCTCGGACGATCTGGAATCCCAGCCCAGCGGCGACGCCGGCCCACGGGTGGCCTGTGGTGTTATCGAGGCACAGCGCCACGGGTATTAATACGCCGCAGTCCTAGACTGTAATTAGGCTAAAAAGGCACGCCGTTATCGGCGTGCCTTTTTTTTGTGCTATTGCTGGCGCTCAAACAACGGTTTGTATACCCAGCCGGTTATTGCTTCCGCTTCAATCTGCATCCAGTCGCCTTCCGGGTCTTGTAAAACGGTAACTACCGTTTTCGGCTCGAGCTGCCCGACTACGTCCGTATCCGTGCCTTGCCCGGCACGCACGTTAATCGTATCTGTGGCTACAAACTTGCGCGCGGGCGCCGGCTGTGTGGCGGCAGGTGTTGCAGGCGTGGTGGTTTGATCCGGAGCAGCGACTTCTTGCTGGTTGTTTGCGGCTGTCTCGGGTTCGGCAGCTGCGGGAGTTGACGCAGGCTCATTGGCTGTTGTCGGTTTGGCGTTACCTGAGGCCGCGGGAGTGTCGGCTAGCGCAATGGCCTGTTTGACGGTTGCGATTTGTTCTGGTGTGTAACTGCGCGCACTCAGGACCACGTCCAGCGGCGCCAGCCATATAAAACCAACCAGAACCAGCGCTGTAATAGCGATAAGAAACAGTGTGCGTGCAACCATGTTATGTATTTCTTTTAAGTCCCGAAGGGGTAGTTTATGCGTAGCGTGGTAGCCGAGCAAAGTGCAGCGGCTGTTATGTTATCGAGGTTCAATGTGGGCGCGCAGGATTTTCGCCGCCAGTTCATGCCCGTTCGCGTTCCAGTGTTCGTCTTCCGCGAAATGGTATTTTGCGGGACTGGCCGTAAATTCCGGGGTGAGATCGACAAAGGCGATCCCCAGGCTCGCGCTGATATGGGACACCGCCTGGCGGTAAGGGGCGCCTGAAGCAAAGTCTGCGGCCCCGGCTATGTATACAACGTTTAGCCGGACTTCGTATTCGTCGCATAGCGATTTGAAGTGCTTCAGCACATGCCGCATGACCGCGTAGCTGTTGTCCGAGAGGGTCGGTTGCGGGCGTTGCGTATTAATCACCTCGGCCTGCAAGGCCTGGTTGTCCCGGGTCGTCTGGTAATAATTAATCCAGTAAGACAGGAACGTAAGTAAATAGGAATTGCGGCGCAGGTTTTTTGCCCAGCCGCCGATCGGGTCTGCTACGGGGATGTTCTTCAGTACCGGCGTGCCGTCTGCGACCGCGTAATATGGGCGGCTCAGGTGCTTGCGATCCAGGTTGTCTGAAAAATCATTGCTGTAGAGCATGATAAACAGGCTGTCCGGTACGTTGCCTGCCTGCAGCAGACGCTTGAACAGCAACAGCTCCTGGGCACTGCCGTAGGCGTTAACGCCGTAGTTTTCTATGCGGTAATCCGGGCCCAGGCCGGTTTGTAGCCGGTCCGTAAATAGCTCGCCATTATTTGCGCCCCAGCCCCAGGTGAAGGAGTCGCCGAGGAAAAATATCGTTTTTGCCTCGGGATCGGGGGTTACAGAAGATATTTTTTTGCGAAAGCCTTGTTGATTGGCGGTTACCTGGGCATCAAATTTCGGCTTTTGAAAGCGTGCGGAAAAGTCGGGTACCCCTAACCATCCCAGCTCCGGGTCAGACTGGTGAAAAGAGTTTAGCGGATTGACAAACGCCGGGTCATAGCCCAGCACCCGCAACAGGACTTCACCCAGCAGCAACGAGATGATCAGGGAAATAACCAGCAACAAAATATTCGATTTCATATGGTTCTTATTCTAAGGGAGCTGCTGAAAAACGTAGTTTTCGGCTGCTCCCGCTTGGTACATGGATGTGCCAACCCAAGAATAATGCTGGGTGAGTACTGCAAGTGCTTGAAAATGAAGGAATACAAAAACCACGTTTTTTGGGTTCCGTCGATGAAAAAGTCCAAGGATGGAGTTTTTCATCAACATCTTAGAAGGGCCACATGGAAAAACCACGTTCCAGGCGTTCCCTGCAGCCGTGTAACTGTTGCGCGTAACGTTGTGAACGCGCATTGACCCGGCCTGCCACTTTCATTAGCCAGGGTTTTCGCTTGTAACTGCCGCGCTTATATCCGGTCTGGCCCTCGTGGTAGGCCAGATAATTACTGTAGGCGTCCCACTTGGAGATGCCGATAACCTGATGGCTCTTGTTCACATACCAGCCGACGAAATCGGTGGCGTCGTCGAAATCGTCACGATCCGCCCAACCATTGCTGGTTTCTTTTTTATACCAGTCCCAGGTGCTGTCCAGCGCTTGGGTATAGCCATAGGCCGAGGACGGGCGGCGCCAGGGGATAATCCACAATATGCGTCGCCGGGGTGGGCGCACATTATCGCGATATCCGGATTCCTGGAAAATTATCGACATTTGCACCTGGATGGGGGTTCCCCAGCGCTCATAGGATGCCTTGGCGTCTTCGTACCAGCCGCCTTTTTCATCAAAAATATCGCAGATGTCTCCCGGCCGGCTCGGCGGGGCGCTGGCGCAGCCTGCAAGCCACAGGAGCAACAACAGCAGGGGGAGCAGGTTGAAGCTGTGTTCAGACAACTAGAATTACCTTCCCCCGCGCGCGCTTGGTCTCGATATAGCTGTGCGCGGCTTGCGCCTCGGCAAGTGGCAGGCTGCAGTCGATTAACGGATCAATCTTGCCCGCGGTAATCCACCCGGCCAGGGTTTCCAGGTCGCGGCTGCGCGAGCGCACGGCAACCAGCAAGCCGCTCTTGCCCGGTGTCCAGCGCGTAAGCAAGTGCCAGGCCACGGTTTTGAGATTGGGGATGGTGTTGATGTAAACACCCTGCGGCGTCAACAAGTGCTTACTGCGGGGGAAGTCCTTGTTGCCGAACACGTCGAAGACCACATCGAAGCGTGATTCAAGGGTTAGCGGGTCGCTCTTGCGGTAATCAACAGCCGCGTCGGCGCCGAGTTCACGTGCCAGGTTCAAATTGGCATCGCTGCATACCGCGGTCACATGGGCGCCCAGCACCTTGGCAATCTGCAGCGCAAAACTGCCCACGCCGCCGGACGCGCCGTTGATCAATACGCGCTGGCCGGGTTGTAGATTGGCCAGATCCCTTAGCGCCTGCAGAGCCGTCTGCGCCGCCAGCGGTACCGCCGCGGCCTGCTCATAGGAAACGGTTTCCGGCATGTGCGCCAGCTCGCTAACAGGGGCCACGATATATTCAGCGTAAGCACCGCCGGACCAGCGATTAACCATGCCGAATACCCGTGCGCTACGCTGGAAACCGGTGACACCCGGACCTAGCGATTCAATCTGACCGGCGAAGTCCTGGCCCAGGGTCTGGGGGAATTTCTTGCCGGTCATCAGGCTGAATTTGCCTTTGCGTATCAGGCAATCCTTGGGGTTGATCGCCGCCGCATTGACCCGCACGCAGACTTCGTTAGAGCCGGGCTCGGGCATGTCGGCTTCAGCGATTTCCAGCACCTGTGGCGCGCCGTATTTATGAAACTGGATGATCCGCATGCTTCTCCCCCTAAGTCGGCAGTCTACTGCATCAGTGCGGTTTAATGAATGTAGCGGCGTTTTGCATTAAAATAATCTCCGGTTATGCGTCAGTGGGTGCCATCCGCACGTCCTGCGTGCTCTCGTATATTCGCTGTTATCGCCTGAAAATTACGCCAGGCAAGCGCCTGTCGACCGCAGATGGCGCTGCTTGTGAGCATTCTCATAGAACAAGATCGTATAAAAGAATAATCAATAATACGTTTTATTTATAAACCGCAAGCACTATCATAGCGGCTATTGTGGGGTGTTGCGCCAGTTTTACTACGCACGCACCCCGCCAACAAGACGGACATTGCCATGAAAACGCCACCATTACAGGAACAGACCAGCCCGCTGAATGCCCTACAGGCGGACCAGCTCAATAGTCTTATTGAGACGCTTTCGTCTACGCAGGTGACCTGGATCAGTGGCTATCTTACCGGCATCAATGCCGCCCTGAGCCAGGGCGCTGTGTCTGGTCAGGCCCAGGCTGCGCCGGCGGCAGCGGCGCAAGCCGGCGCCACGCTGACGATTCTGTATGGCTCAC
>JBDNIO010000018.1:0-10193 GCA_041688215.1 Salinisphaeraceae bacterium
AACCGTTCATCCCCACGTGCGTGGGGAACGCGCCATGAACGCAGCACCCCAATTTAAAAACTACGGTTCATCCCCACGTGCGTGGGGAACGCACCAGCGCAGCACTACGCGGCGAGCACTTTTTCGGTTCATCCCCACGTGCGTGGGGAACGCGCTGCAATTAGCCAAGCTGCTGCGAGAATGAATGGTTCATCCCCACGTGCGTGGGGAACGCATCAGGTTGCGCTAAAGTCTCCACGAGATGGGCGGTTCATCCCCACGTGCGTGGGGAACGCGATTAATAAATGGACGAAATTAAAATTTTAGACGGTTCATCCCCACGTGCGTGGGGAACGCATAACATTTATTGCCATCAATATATCTTGATGCGGTTCATCCCCACGTGCGTGGGGAACGCGACATGAGGCTGCAATCGATTGTCCATCACCGCGGTTCATCCCCACGTGCGTGGGGAACGCGCTGGCTGCTGTCAGGGCGGTATTGAATTACACGGTTCATCCCCACGTGCGTGGGGAACGCACTTCCTCCAACCTTATGAAAAAACTGGCTTTTTAGAAGCGCTTATAATGTACCAAGCATTTTGGTTATTTTCTAGCCAACAAGAATAGTGAATCTGATTGTTAAAGAACGATGTTTTACGGCTCATTCAGAGCGTGTTTTATTCGGCGGCAAGAAGGATACAAGTTTGAGGCCGTCAAAGTCGACCGGAATGCGACGGTTATCGCCCAAGGTACGCAAATCGTAGCCCGATTCGTTGTTTGCGGACCAGGCCATTACGACGTTGCCGTCTTCGTAACCGGCTTCCACATGTTTCCACAAAATTTCGCGCACGCGCTTGGACACAGTGCCCACATACACTCCCGCGCGGACTTCCAGTAGCCACAACGCCAGTCTGCCGCGCAAGCGCGGCGGTACGTTTTCAGTGACGATGACCAGCATCACCCAGCGGCTTTTCTTCCGGTATGGCGACCGGTACGGATTCCTTCGGCGGCTTGGGCGGTGTCAGGTCGCCCGCTAGTAAAACTTCTTCGATCATGGGAATAAGTTTGGAGAGCACTTTACTGCTGCGAAACACGTCGCGACAGGCGTGGCGCACTTCGCGCTCGGGATATTCGGGATTACGCTTCGCAACCTGGAAGGCTACCGGAACCACGGTATCGAATTTGTATACGTCGGCAATGTCATATACGAAGGATAACGGTTTGCCGGTGTGGATAAATCCCACCGCGGGCGCGTACCCGGCGGCCAGTATCGCGGCTTCGGAGATCCCGTAGAGACAGGCCGTGGCGGCGCTGATGCACCGGTTCGGGGTGTCGCCACTGCCCCAGGCTTTGGGATTGTATTTGCGTCCGGCCCATTTAACGCCATAACGCTGGGCGATAGTTTTATACAAGCGCTTAACCCGGGCGCCCTCGATCCCACGCAGTTGCTCCACGCTACGGCGTTGCGGCGGAGCTTCGCCAAAGCGCATCTCGTACATTTTTCGCACGACCTTTAAACGCGCCTGATCATCCAATGCTAATTTGGCCTGATACAGCAACCGATCCGAGCGCGCCCCGCCCGGTTGTCCGCTGGCATAAACTCTAACACCGGCCTCGCCCACCCAGATCAGTAAACAACCAACACGGGCTGCCAATTCCACGGCCCGATGTGATACGCGGGTGCCGGGTTCCAGCATCAAACAGGCAACGCTGCCAATGGGAATATGCGTACGCACGCCGGTTTTGTCGATAACCACAAAGGCGCCGTCTTTCACGTCGATCTGCCCGTATTCGATAAACACCATCGACACGCGCTCCTTAATGGCGATGGGTTTGATTGGAGGAAGCATGGGTTACGGCCAATTGCGTAAATGTTGCGTGCCACCCGCCATTCGCGCCTTGCGTAGATAGGGTGCGTCCGTACTCACCAGCAAACCACCCGATACCAGCGCTGTGGCGTGGTACGCCGCGTCGTAGAATGTCACACCAAACTCATGGACTAAATCGAGGGCTGTCCGGCACCAATGCGAATTGGAATCCACGACGGATAGATTAAGATTGCACAGCTCCAGCATTTGATCTTCCGCTTGATGCGAGAACTTAATAGACAAAATGTTGCCCACTTCAAACAACCAGAGTGCAGGCACACAAATATCAACATCGCCGTTTAAATAAGCGTCTCGAAGGCTGCGTGCCTGTGGCACATACTCCTCACGCTCTGGCGGCAGAACCCACTTGAGTATTACCGAAGCATCCGGTACGACTAACATCAGATATGGCTGTCACGGTCTGCGCGCACCCATTGCTCTGCCGAACCTTCATAAGGCGGCAAGGTTTTGCTAAGCGCATCCATTCTTTGTGCCGCTTGCCTGCGCTTTTCCATCCGGCGCTGTTCGGCAAGCGCCTGATTAACTACCCTGCTACGTTCACCTTTGGGCACCGCGCTTAAATGCTGCCAGTTATCGTCGCTGATGATGATATTGACTCGTTGGCTCATAGTTAGAGTGTGTAATTGGTTACACACTTAGCATAAGGCCGTTAAGCGGGCCGTACAAGTAGTAGGCCGCAGCCGAAGCTCTTTGAAGGGCCAACGCCATTACATAACGCATCACGTAAACGCTCGGAATCAGTTACTTCCAGCATGCCTCGCATGTCCAAGCTACTAAAGCGTATCGGTTTTCCGCCGCCGCGTGGGATACGGTGCTGGCGATAACTGTCCGCGTTGAATGTTTTATCAATCAAACGAAATCCCAAACCCTCTGCACGAGCCCCAAGCCAGTTGAAAGCAGCCTGATGTTCTAACTCGCGCGCGTCTAAATCGCCACTTTGTTTATGTTTTAAATCCATCACCACATCGTGGCGTTGCTGACGGCCATCAGCAGTGCGGCTGCGTTTTACCGGATTGGCACGCAAATCAAAGTGCAGACGCATACCGGGCCGCAGGGCGGGCTTAAAGGGCTTGCTATCCACCTGAAAATAGCCTTGCGCATCGTCGGGCTTATCATCCGATAGCAGATAAAACGTCGGCCAGGTCGCGTTATCCATTGCGCGGTAAATAAACGGTCGGATTTTGTCCCGGTCAGCACCTTCGCCTGTGCTGAATAGCCCCCACAGCAATTGATGCGGCAGGTATTGGTCGCCCTTGACCAGACGGCCCAGTTGCGCCGCGCTTACCCGATCAGAATCCAGTTTTACCCGACTGAAAAACATGCTCACACCTCCCGTGTTACCGGCGCGAAGTGCTCTTCGCGCGAGGTGAACTGCCAACGGCTGCGGCTTAATGGGCGGTCGCGGCGGGTAACGGTTTGCAGTGCTTGCACCGGCGCATCCGATTCACCTTCCCAGTAAAAATTGTCTTGCCCTATTGTGTTCCCTCTGGCGTTATCCAACTGGTCCATCACGGCTTGCTCCAATTGCAGCATTGCTTCCGACCGCCGAGACTGCAAATCACGGATAGCTTGCAGACAATCCGGCGCATCGACCAGCATCGGCGCAAAAGGCAATGCCGGCACACAACTTTTGCGGCCAAGATAGGGAACAAACGACGGACGTATTAGCGCGCCCCGGATGCTGGTTAGTGAATAGGGTGAGTCGCTCTGCGCCTGCCAAAGACATACGTCATACAAGGCATCGCAACGGTAATCTCTTTGCGAGAGCACGGTGCCGATTTTTGTCGCCCGCAATTCGTCCGCGCGGCTGCGGTAATGTTCGCCTTTGGTCGCGTGCGGTGTTTGTATGGTGTGGTAATCGCGCAGCAGTTGCCCGGTAGACCACGCGTACACGGCCAATCCCAGTGCTTCGTCTAGTTGTCTGTGGTTATCCTCCTGCTCACGCCGCAAGCCGAAGGCCCCGGCCACCAGACCCAACACCGCAGAACGTGTGGGGTGGTCATTGCTTGGCCGGGTACCACCGACGGCGATATCGCCCCAGGACACCAATGGCCCGTATAACCGGAATACCAGATATTCAGCCATGGCAAACTATTCCTGCACGAATGCGATGATTTCTTTCAGCGAGCCTTGCCCGGCTTCCACGTTCATTATCTTGTGGGCATCCGAGCAGCCATCGTAGGCAGCGTCCATGCGCTGGCGCATATCTTCTAGTTTGTCGATGGCCGAGCGCGCCAGGTCTTTCCCGTAAATCGGTTTCAAGAATGCCACGGACAAGGAACGCGGTTGCTGGTCGCCGGTTTCGGCCAGAATGTAGCTGGCGCGCACGCGCGAACCAAAACTATTCTGTTTACCACTCGGGGCTACCTCGGCGATGGCTTTTACCAATCCGGCCAGGGTTTGCTTGGCCAGCGCCTCGTCGGCGGACAGGTTTTCGGTAAGCAGGCTGCGGTCGACGCAGACATACATATAGAAAAGTCCTGCGCCAAATTCAGTTTCACCGATATGCGCCGCGCCGCGGTCTGTCTGGCCATCATTAAGGTCATCCACGGCGGTGAAATAGTCATTTTCTACTGCAACCTTGTGCACGGTTATAGCGTGGGCGACTTGCGCGGCTGCCTCGGTGTTGAAACGCGGCACGTCGGCAAGCATACGCCCGAACAGGGCAATATCCGCCGCGCTGTGTTTTTTACGCAGTATTTTCAACTCATCTTGTTCCGGCCCACTGCCGCGCTCGGCCATTTTTTTAATCAGGCTGTCGATGGCCTGTTCTTCTTCGGGGCTAAAGTGTGCGAGTTGTTCAATCTCCAACTCAGGCATATCACTCAGGGCCTCTTCGTCATCGGCCTTCGCGGCCTTACCTTTCTTCAGCGCACCGAATTCGTCGGCAATCATCTTAGCCCAGTCTTTGGCATCGGACTCTTTCGTCCCTGCCGCAACCAGTTCCTTGTAGATATGCACACCCATTTTTTTGGTGCGCGTACCGATATGGCCGTCCAAGCCTTGCTTGAATTCATCTGACGTGCGCCAAGCGCGCTTCAAGCTCTGGGAGGAAATACGCAGGCGATTCGCGCCGCCCATCATGGCGGTTTTCGGCCGCCCGAGATCATCCCGGTTCACGTTAGAGGGCGGATAAGCGGTAAGTACATGTAGTTGCAAAAAGCGTTTCATTATTGTCTCCATCAATCAATAGTTTCGAGTTGTTTCAGGCCGATTTGGCGTAATAGTCGTAGGCCCATTGGCGGCGGGTACGGTCGTTCCAATACCAGACGTCGCCGGCCAGCGCGTAGATATCCGTTTTGTGATTCATCAGCGCTAACGTACGCCGCAACATGGGGTACAGAGCTTCCAGGTTGTCAGCTTGCAGCAAACGGCGGAACCGCAATTCGCTGACGCAGGCACCGTCGCTTTTCTTTTTGCCCTGCGCCATCAACACGGCGGTGGAGTGGCGGTATTTATCCCGAATCGGCTCGTGATGCTTTACCTGCGCGAGCAGGCCGGCGATAACCGCAACGCGTAGCCGCCCCCGGTCAGAATGCAGATACAGCCGGGTTTGATTCTGCTCGCCCGCCGCTACTTGCAGATTATGCAGTAGGCGATGCACGCCAGGCACCAGAACCAAACTGGTCAAGTCACCCGCGCGCCGAAGCTGGGCACGGGTTTGCCTGTCGTCGTCATTCAGCGCACGCTGAAAATCGTAGATGGCCTTACCCAAAGGGGTGTCGGGCGCAAATAATTTTTCTGCCATGGTGGGCTCCTATGCCGCTTTCTGGTTTGCCGGCAAATCTACAGTGGTTCTAAGTTTTTTACCGAACAGGCTCTGCATTAAACGGTTGTGGGCCTCTGATGCGCGACGAGGGTCTTCGACCTCGAAATAGCCGGTCGCCACCCACTGGTTAAAGAGCCGCAGACATTCGTTTTGCAACTCGCCCAGCCAGGATTCGTTGACTGCGCGCAGATTCATATCCAGCGCTTCTTCGGCTTGATCCGGCTTGTCGATAACTTCGGTTAGCTGTTCAAGGTGGGCGTAAAATCCGCGTTCCGTAGTTTGCCAAAAAGCGTCGCTGATGAAAGAGACATCGCCGCGCGCGTCTTTCGGGCGTTTGAACCAGGCTTGTTTAAGCCCCGACCGCAGATAGCTGCCGGTAAGATCGGCCGCGTCTATCAACATGCCGACATGCTCCGAAAACCGGGGAATGTTGTTGCGTACATGATGCAAAGGCATAAGCGACTCGTACCAACAGCGCGCCTTCATATTGTCCATGTCATAACCGAAGGCCCATATATAGGGCACCGAACCGGCCAATGCATCAACCTCGGTTCGACGCTTAATCCAGGCATCAATAACCGCTGCCGGGCGGGATTGACCGGCTCTGCCAACCGTAAATCCAAGCCAATGACGATAATGAATACCGCCCGGCTGAGGATGCATGGGAGAAGGCTCGGCGCCCTCATTTTCCCGATAGGGACTTAAAGGGTGCAGCCAGGCACCCTCGTAATTTGCACCGTAGTTCTTGGTGGCGAATGCGCTGATTACGCACTCGGAATCTTTACCCGTAACGTCGCAAACGCCCGGCTGCGCCTCTGCCCAATCCAGCGCAATGCGCCGAGGAGTTGCCCAATACAGCGTTAGCGGATGCGCATGTTCGGGCGTGGTGTTTACCCCGTCCTTATCACTGGTACGCGCGGCAGCCATCCACGGAAAGCGGGCAGATGCCTGCGTTTGCGACGCATCGCCACTTAACCGGTTGAATTCGGTCTGCGACAGTACGTTTAGCCAAAGGTTATGCCAGAGCGTGTCGAAAACCCCTTTCGGCGTATTCACTACCAACGTGCTTAGCGGCCCACCACCGCGCAATGACGTACGGTGCCCCACACCGCCGCCTGGCGCATTGATTTGCAAAGTTAGCAACGCCATGGCCGCGACCTCGGCACTGATTTTTTCTATCGACCCACGTTTGATGAAGAAGTCTTTGTTCTCTTTTAGCGTGTTGCCGCCTGGGGCCTCGATAAATAAACCGGAAATAGTTTTATCGGCGTGGTCCGCCAACTCAAAATCTTCCATAAAACTCGGCCGTTCCGGCCCGAAATAAAAAAACTCGTGATACTCGGCAAACACCTCCTTGAGCGTCTGACCACTTGGCGGTTCACGGAAATCTTTTGCCCAGTGTCGCTCGCGCTCGGGGGCGAACGTGGTTTGCAGCACCCCGATAAGAAATTGCATAAGCGCACCGGTAAAGTCGGCGCGCGGGGCATCTATGGCAACAATGGGGTCGTCTTGCAAACCCTCGGTGATTTGCCATGGCGCAATCCAGCGCTTGTGGCCTGCTCGGGTGCGCACGGGGATCCAGTTATGTTCCAATAAGTTCATTCGTGTTCTCTGTTCTTATTTATCCAGACGTTTGACGGACAAACCGCTCACCGGGGCGTATAGCAACTCCACGGGACGCCCTTGTTGATCTACGGCCTTACCGTACCAACCCTGACCAGCATCTTGCATCATTGGCACCAACACAAGCCATTTCTTCAAGTACGGCTTGTTACGTTTGAAGCTTTCGATAGCCTCTTTCAGCGCCGCCTCTGCCGACTCGGCTTCTTCCGCCACATTCCACCGACGAATGGATACTTGGCTCATTTGCAACTCGAAATGCGTTTCGTCCTGATAAAGCGGTTGTAGTCGAACGCCGTCCCAAGCTAGCAAACACAGTTGTGATGTGGGTTCGCCCAGGCGAGTGGGCGTATGCGCTTCCTGGTACCAGCGCTGGGAGCCGGCGCGGTAGCCCTCGTTAAATTTGAGGCTGTTGTAGTTGCCGAGGCTTCTGTCCGCACTGTTCTGGCCTTCCACCTGCTGCGCCAATTCGGTTAGCGGGGCTGGCGCATCAATTTTTGCTTCGCCGTATACGCCTTCGATTAAAACGCGGGCGTCATCCGGCATGCGCAGGGCGCTGTGTTCAAGCAGCAGTTTCGCGGTACGCCAAAGTATCGCCGGGTCCGGGTACACCGCGGCGGTGCCGGGCAGAAAGCGTTTTATCCAGTCTTTATCCGCGTCTTCTATCGGCGCCGGCGCCAGCACATGCAGCACCGCTACGGCGCGTTGGTCCTGGCTATTGGGGGTGTGGCCACCCGCTTGATCACGCGGGTGGCGGTGCAAGCGGCCGGCGCGTTGAATCAACAAATCAATCGGCGCCAGATCGGAGAGCATCACGTCGAAATCCAGGTCCAGCGACTGCTCTACCACCTGGGTGGCGACGAGTACGCGGCCGCACCGCTCGTCCGGCGTGGAATCCTTGCCGAATCGCTTTTGTATCGCTTGTTCAATATCCAGACGGTCGCCCATCATGAAGCGCGCATGAAACAGTTCAACCTGATCACCCAAGGTGGATTGGAGGTCTTTATACGAAGCCACGGCGTCGTTCACAGTATTACGAATCCAGCAGACGCAATGCCCTGCGTTCGCCGCGTCTGTTATTAAATCGAATGCGCTTTTGGAGTCTTGAATTATGCGCACGGCAACCTCGCGTTGCGCTCGCGCCGGGGCGGTTACGGGTTGGGCTGCAATGCCTGACGAACTCCATTGGGTAAGTAGTGGATAGCTGTTTTCCACCAACGGTTCAATCGCATCGTGATTCCGGCCCCGGGCAAACGCGGCCAGCAATTCCTGGCGCATGTTTTGTGGCAGAGTCGCCGAAAGCAGTATTGCACTGCCACCGGCTGCAGCATGAAAACGCAGCAATACGCAGAGTAAACGGTGCACATAGGCATCGTTGGCGTGCACTTCATCGACGATCAATACCTTGCGGAATAACCCCAGCAGGCGCAGCGACTGGTGCCGGGAATGCAGGATCGCCATCAGGGCTTGATCGATAGTACCGACGCCAACGCTCGCCAGCAACGCCTTCTTGGTGTTGTCCGCAAGCCAGGCCGCGCAGCGGGCGCTGGCGGTTTCTTCATTCGCGCCTAGTAATACCGCTTCTTCCGGCGGCGAATCCGGCATTAGCACCGATGCGGAGAATTCAGCAACCAGCCGCCGTTGGCTATGCGCCAGTACGAGCGATGCCTGTTCAGGCGCTGCAAACAGCAAGCGATGAAAATGCCGGATACGCTGATACATGGCGTTTGCGGTGGCCATGGTGGGCAAGGCGAAGAACACGCCGTCGGCATCGCCCTGCTGCATGATGCGGTGGGCCAGCATAACCGCGGCTTCGGTCTTGCCGCTGCCGGTGAGATCCTCAAGAATAAAGACTTGGGGCTCTTTGCTTAACGGTAGCGAGTTCGCAAGCTGTTGCAAATCCGATGGCTGGGCATGCTCCGGCAGCAATGCCTGTATATCGAATGGCGCACCCAAACCGGCAGGCAAGGCGCCCGACTGGGCGACTGCATTATCGGCTTGTTTTAGAGCGCGTTGCCAATAGGGTTCCAAGCCCACGCCGGGATCAGTCTCGTAGGGGAAATAATCCTGGTTGGAACCGAGCCAGTCACAAAACACCGCCATACCGGCAAGCCACCAGGACGCGGCAGGCATGGCCCATTCAAACTGATCGATATCGAGCGCTGCCGGCGCAGCATCGATAAGCAATAAATCCAGGTCGCGTATAAAAGCAGATGCTGCTGCAATATCCGACTCTGCAAAATCCCGGCCCAACGAACGAAAGCCATTTACCGGTGGTTGTCCGTGGTGACCGGTGACACATTCCGCCCAGATTTGCAGCGCGTCACGATAATCGGGCAGGTCGTTACCCAGCTTAAATGGGTCACCGGCCTTGACTACGTGTTGCCATAATCGCTCGCGCCAAAGCGCATAGCCCAGGGTATCGTGCCGATTTTCCGGGTTGTAAATCTTGGTTGGTTTCTTGTGTTGCAGCCGGTTGAAAACGTCCGGTGCCAAGGCTTGAAACGATTGTGCGAACTTGCCGACGTCATGTACGGCAAGAAAATAAATCGACCACGTCCGAAACACTTCAGGCGAAAGCCCAAGCGTGGCGGACATGGCAGCCACCAGCCGCGGATGTTTTTCTAATAGCACCGAACCTACAGCCGCAACGTCTAGGCTGTGGTAGGCGAGCAAATGGTAATCCTCACCGCTTGGTGGCGAAGATGGCCGCGCTTTCCCCCAATAGCTGAAATATTCTGCTGCACTCATGACAAGATCGAGTGTCGCACAGGGGGTGGGTCAAAACATGACCCTGCTATAAATTAATTCATTGCAGTGGAATTATGAGATGCGCGAAAACCGAAATAGAGGATTAACTTCTCAGCATCTCCCAAAAGCCTCTCGGCGTGACGATGCTTAGTCCATTAATCGGCGGCAATTCGAGTAAATCTT
>JBDNIO010000019.1:0-4691 GCA_041688215.1 Salinisphaeraceae bacterium
GCGGGTTTCGCCGGATTCCACTAGCGGGCCGCCTTCGCCCGGTTTACACAGCCCAAGATACTCGTAATACATCACTTCGGATGGCGCGGAGGCGTCGTGCAATTCCACACAATCCAAGTCTTCGGGGCCGAGTCCGGCGGCTTCATAAGCCTGGTTCGCTACCGATTCGGGCAAACGGGTTTCGCCGTTTGCATAGTCCCAACCACTGCCCAGAACTGATGAAGCCACGCGAATGCCGCGCGCGCCCAGGCCTAGTTCGCGGGCTTTTTTCTCGCTGACTAAAACTACAGCGGCGGCGCCATCGCCAATAGGCGAGCACATCGGCAGGCTCAGGGGCCAGACGATTTCGCGGGCGTTCAAAACATCATCTACCGATAACTCTTCCTGATACTGGGCGCGTTGGTTGAGACTGCCGTGGAAGGAATTCTTGGCCGACACGGCGGCGAATTGCTCACGCGTGGTGCCGTATTTCTGCATGTGCTCGACCGCCCAGGCTACGTAAATGTCCATGAACAGCGAGCGTGTTTTGCCGGCGCCTTCCATGTCTACCTTCGCGCCGGAGGCTCTAACCGCGCTCTTGATGCCTTCGATTACCGCATCCATATCCTCGGTGTCGGCGGCGCCGGTGAATACATCAAACGTGCGCTGTTTATCTTCGTGATAAAGCTTTTCCATCCCCACCGCCAAAACTACGTCATACAGCCCGGCGGTGATCATTGTGGCCGCTTGCTGGAATGCGGTGGAGGCCGTGGCACAGGCATTTTCCACATTCACGACGGGGATTTTGCCAATGCCCAGGCTGCGCAACACCATTTGTCCCGGCACGCAGACTTGCCCGGTAATGATGCCGGTGGCGGCGCTGCCCATATAGGCAGCATTTAGCTCGTCCTTGCCGATTCCGGCGTCTTTGAGCGCGGCGTTAATTGCCTCTCCGGCCAGGTCTTTCATGCCGCGGTCGATATGTTTGCCAAAGCGGGTCATACCCACCCCGGCGATAATTGCGTTTTGTTTCATTTCGTCTCACTGAAGAAAAGATTAACCACTCAAGACACGGGGCCACAGAGCTAGAATAATTTTATTAGCGACCTTCTATACCTCCGTGTCTCTGTGTCTCTGTGGCAGTATTCTTGCTAATCAGAGCAGACTTTCGTCCATGAGACGGTAGCCACCCATAATCGAAAGCACGTCGTTGGCGCCATCTTCAACCATGGACGAACGGCAGTCGCGCATGATTTTCTCCACCGGGTATTCGTGCGTCATGCCATTGCCGCCGAAGATCTGCATGGCTTCGCTGGCGACCTGGAAAGACAGCTCGGTGGCTGTGACTTTGGTGCTCATGGCAGCCTGTAGCGCGGGCACGTCGGCCGATTGGTTGTAATGCACCACGCGGCGGGTGAGTGCGGCCGAGGCTTCGATACGCCGGAACATATCAAACAGACGATAGGCCACCATTTGATGTTTGTAGATGGGCACGCCGCCTTGCTTGCGCTCATGTGCGTATTTATGGGCCAGGTGGTAAGCCGAACGTGCGGCACCGTTCCAGATAGCGCCCATGAGCGCATTCGCCTCGGCGTGAATCATATATACGGCACGCTGGAAGTCTTCCGGCCCGGCGAGCAGATATTCCATACCCACTTCCACGTTGTCAAAGAAAATCTCGCCTTGCGGGTTGCCGCGCTGGCCGATTTTTTCCAGCGGCTTGCCGCGGCTAATGCCTTTCAGGTCCAACGGCATAACGATTACACAGCCCTTGTCGTAGACGGCGCCCTCGCCGGTGTCGGCGGCACAGTAAAGAATGCAGACGTCGGCGCAGGTGCCGTTAGACACCCAGGAGGATTTCTGCCCGTTTAGAACAATCTTGTCGCCCCGGAACTTGGCCACCAGGTTGGGGCGGCCATATTTGCTGCCCGGGTGGCGGATCATGCCCTCGGGATCAAGCGCGTCGCTGCCGTGGTCCGGTTCGGTAATGGCCCAGCAGCCAAGCATGGTTTCGGGAAATTTTTCGATCAGAAATTCATTGCCCCAGAGCGCGCATAAATACTGCGGTAACATGCCCGCCGCGACCGATATTGCCAGACCGCCGTCGCCGTAACCCAACTCCTCGAACAGGATGCAAAACATCTCGGAGCGTTCTTTGGGTTCCATCTCCGCGAGCATGGAGAGTTCAATACCCAGCTCGTTATACTGCTTGTGAAAGTCCCAGAAGGGCGAACCTTCAGCGATAATTTCCTCGGCGCTCATGCGGTCCAGCTTTTGGCCGATGGGACGCATTACCTCCACCGCGAATCTGCGCAGGGTTTGCTGGAATTCACGTGGTACGTCGCCCAGCGGCGGTTCGATGCCGAACTCGCCGATGGCGGCAGCGGGTTGCGCGGGCCAGCTGTATACCGGGGCGCTGCGGTCGTTATGGGGTAAGTCTTGTTTAGCTGTGGCCATGGGTTGTTTCCTGTGCACTTGCTCGCAGTGAATTCGTCGTTGCGAAGCCGGTCTTGTGGTTGCTACCGCCTGCACCATTCAAAGTACAGACCGATGCGCTTGACACCGTCACCTTCTTATTTTCAGCATACTAAGGTGGCGCCAACACTAGCACTACACCAACGAGTAGTTGTAGATAAGCCGCTACGC
Source organism: Salinisphaeraceae bacterium (assembly GCA_041688215.1). GTDB lineage: Bacteria > Pseudomonadota > Gammaproteobacteria > Nevskiales > Salinisphaeraceae > JBDNIO01. The sequence continues at coordinate 2,626 of JBDNIO010000019.1, forward strand.
GCGGGCCCCGCCATCCACGCCCAACTCGGTGCCGGTAATCCATTTGGCGGCGTCTGATGCCAGGAACAGCGCGGCGTTGGCCACATCGTCGGGTTGGCCAAAACCCAAGGGCTGCATAGCCAACAGCAGAGCATCGGCAGCGGCCTCGTCCTCGGCCAGGCCTATACGCACGAATCCCTTGAGTACGCTGTTGCCCATTTCGGTTTTGATCAGCCCCGGGTGAATGGAATTCACGCGGATACCGTATTCGAACGCGGCACACTCCACGGCCGCCGCTTTGGTCATCAGGCGCGCCGCACCCTTGGAGGCACAGTAAGCGCCCAGGCCGGGATACCCGCCGATACCGGCAACGGAAGACAGATTAACAATGGCGCCGCCCTGGCCGCAGGCGCCTTCGGGGCGCATCGCCCGAATTGCGTGTTTTATGCCCAGGAAGCTGCCGTTGACGTTAATGTTCTGTACGTTCTGAAAATCCTGCAATTCGCAATCGGCGAACGTGGCCATGGTTTCTATGCCTGCGTTGTTGATCAATATATGCAGGCCACCCAAGCTCTCGATTGTCTTGGCCATAACGCCTTCCCACTGTGCCTCCACAGTTACGTCCTGACCGGCGGATTCTGCCTTGCCGCCCGTATCGTTGATCTTTTGCGCCGTTTCCCGGGCCGCGTTTTCATTAACGTCGGTAACCATGACCGCCGCGCCCGCCCCGGCCAGCACGCTAGCGATCTCGGCGCCCAGGCCACGGCCTGCGCCGGTTACCAGGGCCACTTTGCCATCGAGACGCAGAATTTGTTCAGAACCGTTTGCCATAGTCTCCTCCAGGGTTTATTCGGGGTTAGCTTTTCCTGCGACCAGCATACGCCCTAGGCAGAGCCTGCACAGCTACTCGCATGGGTGGTTTTCGTGCTGATCCCGGATACAAAAAAGCCGGGCGTTTTACGGCCCGGCTTTGATATTGACTGCTGTTACAGGCTTTAGTTTCCCAAGCGCCTGAGTGCGGTTTTGGTCAGGAACTTGCGGTACGTGTCTTGCTCGTTAACCGCCATACCGTATCCGCCAGTGACTTCCTTGACCTGTTCCAGGCGCGACATACGCCCGGTCTGGATGTCGTAGGCGTGCACGTGGCCCCAGGACCAGTAGGGATGGTCGCCATCCATAACTTTTTGTGCGTCTTTTTCGTATAGGGCATAGCCGCCGTCGAAAGAGCGGTAAACCTGGCCCTTGCGATCATAGGAATTCATGGCCACCGGCAGACCGGTACGCGCATCAAACCAGACGCGTTTTTTGCCTATCGGCGCACGTGGGTAGCCGGTGGGTTCGGCGTCTACCGCGATGGCTTCGGGGATGAGTTCTACGGTGGTATCCCAGAAAGTCTGATCCTTGGGGCCGCCGTGGGTGGTGTGTTCCCAGTTGGGATGGTCGGCATTCCAGCCGTCGGACATGCCGGCCAGCAGCGGGCCGCGGTCCACGATCTTGTAATTGCCCCAGGTGTACATGGGGTCGCCCGCGGCCCAGGCGTCGGATAGATAAAGTGTGCCACCGGGAATCAGCGGCTCAAAGCGCTGCGAGCTGGGGTATTCGCGAATACGTTTGAAATTGGGCAGGTAGCCGTAAAGGTCCGGGAAAGTGTGCTGATCATAATCCCAGATATTCAGAAACGAGGTGCCCGCGATGTCGTTAGGCGCGGTGAAAACCACGCTCTGGAAGCGCAGCTTATCCTTGTGCTTGGTCCAGTAGGGTTTCGGCTCCATGGTGGTGCGGGCAACGGTCTGAAACTCCGCCCAGACAAGGTCATACTCGTATTGTACTTCGCCTTCCGGCGATAAATCGTATTCCTTGATCGCGTATTGCGAGGCGTCGTGGCGGCCCCAGTTCATAGTCAGGCCGGCGAATAACTCGATTCCGGTCTTTGGGTCGGGGAAGGGGTTACCGCCGATCCAGGGTTCGCCTTCGGCGGTAACGACATTGCCGCGATCATCGAACTGGGCCTTGCCCTGGTTGCTAAGAGTGGCCTCGATGTATTCCCAGGGGCTTAACTTGTAGATGTCGGTGGTGGTTTTACCGAC
>JBDNIO010000135.1:0-3389 GCA_041688215.1 Salinisphaeraceae bacterium
CCAGCAACCGGCGGCGGGCCGCCTCGAGACGCCAGGATTCGGGCGGCAGGGTTTCCTGCACGCCTTCGGGCAATAGCCAGCGGTTGGATTGCATCAAGCTCTCAGCAACTGTAAAGCGATTATGCCAGTGCCGATCATCACTGCGCCAAATACGCGCAGGCTGCGGCTATCGACCTTGATCACCTGCAGCAGCATTGCGCGCCAGCGGTCAGGCGCGATAAACGGGAGCAGCCCCTCGATTACTATCACCAGCGCAAGCGCGCGCACAATCTCCGCCCACATGCCAGGCTCGGGCGCTGGTTATTTCGCAGGCGGATTAAAGTACTGGAAGAACTCGCCGTTGGGTTCCAGCACCAGCAGATCATCGCGGTTACTCCAGGCTGCGCGATAGGCTTCCAGGCTGCGATAGAAGCTGTAGAACTCTTCGTTCTTGGTATAGGCCTTGGCGTAGATGTCCGTAGCGGTCGCGTCGCCCTCGCCTTTCACTGTTTCGGCCTCGTTATAGGCTGTAGAAACAATGACTTCGCGCTGGCGATCGGCATCGGTGCGGATCTCGCGTGCGGCCGCTTCACCCTGGGATTGCAGCGCCTTGATGACCTCTTCACGCTCAGAGCGCATGCGCGCGTATACCGATTCAGAGACCTCATCAGGCAAGTCGATGCGCTTGATGCGCACATCCACCACCTGTATGCCCAGTTCACTGGCATCCTGATTAGCCTTGACCTTAATCGCGGCCATGATCTCATCGCGGTTATCGGCCACCGCCTGCTGAATGGTGCGCTCGGAGAATTCGGCCAATAGGTCGTTGCCCACGATTTCCGTTAACAGACTTAAAGCCCGTGCTTCGTTGCCCTGGGTGGACACGTAATAGGTCGCGGTGTCCTCGATGCGCCATTTGACGAAATAATCGACCTTCAGGTTCTTGTTTTCGGAGGTCAGCACGCGCTCGATCTTGTCATCCAGGGTGAGGATGCGGCCATCGAACGTAAGTACGTCTTCCACAATCGGCAGCTTGAAGTGCAGACCCGGCGGCAGGTCCGTGCCGGTAATCTGACCCAGGCGCAGTGTCACTACGCGTTCGCGCTCGTCCACCACAAAAGTGGCACCCAGCGCCAGGACGATGATTAGCGCCACCGTAACCAGCGCTGCTATCTGTTTACCATTCATTATCGTGACCTGCTGCGTAACGGATCGGTGCGGGATGATTTACTGCTGTTTCGGGAGCTGGAATACCTGCCTGAATCGGGAGATTTTCCACTGTTTCCGGACGAACTCTTGCCGCTGTTTTTGAGTATCTTGTCCAACGGCAAATACATTAATTGATTGCCGCTCTTGGAATCAATCAGCACCTTGGTGGAATTCTCGAGCACCGATTGCATGGTGTCCAGGTACAGGCGTTTGCGGGTAACCCGCGGGGCCTGTTCATATTCCGTCAGCAACTGGGTGAAGCGCGCCGCATCACCCTGGGCGCGCTGCTCGACGCGGGCCTGATAACCCTCGGCCTGGTTAACCAGCGCATCTGCCTCACCCTGGGCGCTGTTTACGACGCCCTTGGCGTAGGCGCGGGCTTCGTTCTTGAGCCGCTGCTGCTCTTCGCGGGCCTTGATTGCGGCCTCAAACGCATTTTGTACCGGCTCCGGCGGCTGTGCGTATTGCACGTTTACGACCGTTACGGTCAGCCCAGCCTTATAACTGTCCAGATTATATTGCAGAATCTTGGTGATATTCAGCGGCAAGTCCACGCGTGAACGCTGGTTAATCTCGGGGTAGGCCGACTGCGCCTTGCGGATGCGCTCGACCATCTCTTCGTCCTCATCGGCGATGGGATCCTTGTCCGGCCCCACCAGCGGCGTGGGCGCGGAGCTTTCCCTGTCGCCAAGTATTTCTTTTTCCAGCGCCACTTCTTCAGCGCCGCGCTGGATGACTTCGTTCATCTGGCTGGTGCCGACGATCTCACGCACGGCGCTTTTCAGCGTTTCCTGCACAGTTTCATCGGGTGCGCGGATGTTGAACAGATAAGCCCCGGCGTCGTTAACCCGGTACTGCGCGGTGACTTTCACATCGACGATGTTTTCATCCTTGGTCAGCATGACCGCGGAGTCACGCGCCGAACGTACTTTCTGGATATCCACCTTTTCCACGGTTTGAATCGGATACGGCGGGTGCCAGTGCGGGCCCGGATTGGACGAGCTCTTGTAGGCGCCAAACTGCAGCACCACGCCGCGCTCGCCGGCGTCGACCACATAGAATCCGGAAAGCAGCCAGATGCCGACTACCACCAATGCAATCAGGCCAATACCGCCTTTGCCGATATTGCCGACGAAGTTACCGCCGCCACCGCCAGAACTACCGGAGCCGCTGCCGCCAAAGCGCTTGCGAAAGCGCTTCCAGATTTCTTCCAGATCGGGCGGGCCGCTACCATTGCTCTTGTTCTTGTTGCCCCAGGGGTCTTGCCCCTTGCCGGGCTCGTTCCATGCCATTATTGAGATTGCCTTCCTTAAATCAGGCCGCGATTCTAACGGTCGTAACAGTTTATTGCGAGTTATCGGGCACTTGTTGCGTCGATTGCCACATTCATGACCAGCGGCTTGCGCTCGCGGAACAGCCCGGTAAAGTCCATGCCTTCTTGCCTGCACACCCGTTCCAGGTCGTAGCGGTCCATGGTTATGCTTAACAATGTATCGCCGGCACGGTTGTGGCGCTCCTGCTGAACTGCGCCCAGTTCAAATAAACGCGCACGCAGTTTGCCGGCCGCGGCGGGCAAGGCGATCTCGCCCTCTACCGTATCCGGGTAGCATTGTTCGACCAGCGCCTGGCGCAGTAATTCCACGCCTGCCCCGGTTACCGCGGAACACCAAACGCGGGTAATCCGGCCCTGCTCGTTGCGTTCCAGGGCCGGTTCCCGCTCTGGGCAGAGGTCGATTTTGTTCATGACCTCAATCTGCGGGATTTCATTCGCCCCAATTTCTTTCAGCACCGAATTCACCTGGGCGCTGTGCTCACGCCGCTCGGGGTCGGCGGCATCGATAACATGCAACAACAAGTGCGCCTGATGCGTTTCTTCCAGCGTGGCGTTGAACGCCGCCACCAGTTCATGCGGCAAATCGCGGATGAAACCTACCGTGTCCGCCAGCACCACGGGCTCGCCAACGTCCAGTTCCAGCTTGCGCAGGGTGGGATCAAGCGTGGCGAACAACTGGTCGGCGGCGTAAATATCCGAATCGGTCAAACGGTTAAATAGCGTAGATTTTCCGGCGTTGGTATAACCAACCACTGAAATCGTCGGCGTGCCGCTTTTGCGCCGCGATGCCCGGCCTTGTTCGCGACGCGAACCCACTTTTTCCAGCCGGCGATGCAGTTTCTTGATGCGTGCGCCCAGCAACCGGCGG
>JBDNIO010000136.1:0-11680 GCA_041688215.1 Salinisphaeraceae bacterium
CCCTCTCAAGGCTGAAACACGAGTTCAAGTCTCGTAGGGAGCACCACATTCGTCCAACATTTATCCAAAACATGGCGTCAGTTGCTTACCCTGCCGGTCTCCCGCGGCGTCTGGCCGCCGCCACTTACGATGTACTTTTGCTGGTGGCCCTGTGGTTTGTGGCCTCGGCTATCGTGATTGTCATGCGCCACGGCGAGGCGGTGCCGGCGGGTACGCTCTGGTTTGAGGCCTATCTGTTGACGGTCGCCTATCTGTGCTTCGGCTGGTTCTGGACCCACGGCGGACAAACGCTGGGGATGCGCGCCTGGCGCTTGCAAGTCCGGCGCGCGGACGGCGAAACGATTAGCTGGTTGCAGGCCTTGCGTAGATATCTGTCCGCTTATTTAAGCTGGCTCAGTATTATCGGAATCCTGTGGTGTTTGTTCGACGACCAGCGTCGCGCCTGGCACGACATTCTCAGCGGCAGCGAAACCGTGGTCTTGCCCAAACAGCCGCCTGTTAATTGATCTGGCTTACGAGTGTGTTTACAAAATAATTTTTTCTATAACTCATAAATTCAAGCTGTGAGTAGATCGGATTAGCAAAGCGTAATCCGACAGCAGGGTTAAACCGGTCTCGAATGTCGGATTACGCGCTGCGCGCTAATCCCACTTACACATAACTCATTGTTTTTTATATTTTTATAATATTGCACGAAATTTATTTTGCAAACACCCTCTTAGTTGATCCGACGAATCCACACCACGGTAATCACCGCCAGGATGATCGTCGGCAGGGACGCTGCCAACCACGGCGGCATGCCGTAAACCACGCCGCCGGACGCGGTGATTTCGTTGACCATGTAAAACACCACACCTACCAGCCCGCCGGCGAATAAACGCTGACCGGCACTGGTACTGCGCAGCGATCCAAACGCAAATGGCAGTGCGAAAACGGTGAGCACCAGCACGGTGAACGGCGCCACCAGATTGCGCCAGAGCGCCAGGCTGTAATCACCCGCGGCCACATCATTGCTGCGCAGGTATTTTATGTAGCGGTAAAGTCCCCAACTGGAGAGTTCGTCGGGTTTGACTACCGCCAACTGCAGCACTTCGGGGCGGATCTGCACGTCCCAGGGTTGTTCGGAGATGCGTTCAACCTTTACACCGTCTTCGGAAAAGCGGCTGATTTCAACATCCAGCAGGCGCCATTTTTTGTTTGCATAACGGGCGCGTGCCGCGCTCATAACCGAACGCAGGCTGCCGTCCGGCTGTAAGGCGTAAACCTGCACCTCCGCCAAGGTGTCTTCCGACAGGGTGCCTTTGATACGTACAAAACGCTTGCCGTCGCGCAGCCACAGGCCATCGCCGATTTCCTGCACGGCGTCGCCGTGTTTGGCGCGGTCCTGGATTTTTTCGCCCATTTCAACACCGCTGGGACCCAAAACCTCGCCAAACAGCAAACTTACCGCAGCCAGCAGTAAACCGGTTCGTCCTACCGAAAGCGCCAGACGCACAGCGGACACGCCGGTGGCGCGAATTACGATCAGCTCGCTGCCCGCGGCCAGCGCGCCCAGCGCCAGCAACGACCCCAGCAAGGCGGCCAGCGGGAAAACCAGATGCAGATTATCCGGCAGGCTCAAAAACATGTATTGAATTACTTGCGGCAAGTGGTAATTGCCACTGCCCAGGTCATCCGCCTCGCCCAGAAAACTGGAGACGAGAGCCAAGGCCGCGACCACCATCAATACCACCGCGCTGGCCTGGATAATGCTCGATTGCAGATAGCGGTCAAAAATTTTCATCGGGAGTTATTCATTCATGCGCTCATCCGGGCGTCAGGCGCTGGCGTGCTGGCTGACAAGCGCCGAAATACGAATTGCCGCCGGCCAATCAGCACCAGCGCAAGGCCCAGCACCAGTATATGTACCCACCACACCCCCAACACTTGCGGGCTGCGGCCCTGCACCAGCCAGACTTCCGCCAGACGTAAGCCGTTGGCGTAGGCCAGATACAGCATGATGCCAAGCACCAGCTTGCCGTAACGCCCCGAACGCGGTGGCAAATAGCCCAGGGGCAGTGCCAGCAACGCCAGCAACAGCACCGATACCGGTATGCCCAGCCGGCGCTGCAATTCGGCCTGGGCGTTTACGTCGTCACTGAGCAGCAAGGTGGTTGAATCGGTTTCGGCCAGGTCGTATTCCGAAATTTGCGAGGGTGGGTCTACGCGCACACCGTGTTCGGCAAAACGGATAACCCGATAGTCCGCCTGCCCCGGAATGCCCTCGTAACGCCAGCCGTCGCGCAAGACCAGCGTTTGGCGATCGGTTTTTTCATCCCGTTGCTGCACCGCGGATCTCGCGGTAACGACCGTCTCCTGTTCTTTTTCGGTGCGCACGCGGATAAAAACATCCTGAAAACTGCCGTTTTCGCGATTGGCCGATTCCGCATAAAACGCCGCGCGGCCATCCATTAATGTGTAAAAACGCCCCGGCTCGAACGCCTGCAGTTGCGCGGCTATCCCGAACTGCTGGCTTAGCAGCGCCATGGATACATTCGCCTTGGGTGCCACCGAAAGGCTTAGCCAGCCGGCGATCGCGGCGAGCAAAAACGCAAAAATCAGAAAGGGTCGATACAGTTGCGCCAGACCTACGCCGCCAGCGCTCAAGGCGGCCATTTCGTTGTCCTGGCAGAGCCGCCCCACGGTAAGCATAACCGCCAGCAACATGGACACCGGCAGCACGATTTCCATGTTTTCCAGTGCGCTGAACCCGGCTACAGCAAGCACCGTGCCCGCCGGCAACTCGCCCGCAGCCGCACGGCCGATGAACTTCGCAAAACCCACGCCCAGCGTAAGCACGGCCAATACTGCGATTACGCCAAACCAGGTTTTCACGCATTCCGCCAGCAGGTAGCGGTCGACAATGCGTGTTTTTAGCAATGCGCTCTCCGCAGCATCGTTTCTTTGGTTTTTTGCCACGCAAACACGCAAAAGATGATTTTTTCTTGCATTTCAGTAGAATACGCAGGTCTGTAAAATTCTCGACGGCATATCACTAGAGGCACATCCGCCTCGCGAGCATGATGCCAGAAAACAAGCCAGGAGTGCGTAATGGAATTTCTCGTTAAAAGTGGCAGCCCCGAAAAGCAGCGTGTCGGCTGCGTTGTAGTAGGTATTTACAACCGCCGCAAGCCCTCGCCACAGGCGGAAACGTTGGACAAGGCCAGCGGCGGCGCCATCGCCAGCGTGATGCGCCGGGGCGATATGGACGGCCGCCTGGGCCAAACCACCATGCTGCACGGACTCGACCACATGCTCTGCTACCGCATTCTGCTGGTCGGCTGCGGCAAGGAACGTGACTTCGACGAACACAACTACCGCAAGGCCTGCCGCGCGGCGGCCAAACGCCTGGACGTGATCGGCGGTGTAGACGCAGCCCATTACCTGACCGAATTGAATGTTAAAGGACGTGACGATTTCCGCTGGCAGGTAAAACAGGCGCTATTGGTTACACAAGATGTTTTCTATCGTTTTGAAGCCTGCCGCGGCAAGCACTATAAAAAATTTGAACGCAACCTCGACCGCCTGGTATTCCAGGTACCCCGCCGTTCCGATCTGCCCGCTGGCGAGCGCGGCGCGCGCGAGGCCGAAGCCATGGCCGATGGCATCAATCTGGCCAAGGACTTGTCCAACCTGCCCGGCAACATCTGCACCCCTACCTATTTGGCCGAGCAGGCCGAGGCGCTGGCCAAGCAATACAGCACAATCAAAACCACCGTGCTGAAAGAAGCGCAAATGGAAAAGCTGGGCATGGGCGCCCTGCTTTCGGTTTCGCGTGGTAGCCGTCAGCCCGCCAAGCTGATTGTTATGGAGTATATGCGCGGCGGCAAAGATGAAAAGCCAGTGGTGCTGGTGGGTAAAGGCTTAACCTTCGATGCCGGCGGTATCAGCCTGAAGCCCGGCGCCGCGATGGACGAAATGAAGTACGACATGTGCGGAGGCGCCAGCGTGTTCGGCGCAATCAAGGCCGCGGCGCGCTTGCAACTACCTATCAACCTGGTGGCCGTCGTGCCGAGTTCGGAAAACCTGCCGGATGGCGATGCGCTTAAACCCGGCGACATCGTAACCAGTATGTCCGGCCAGACCATAGAAATTCTGAATACCGACGCCGAAGGCCGCCTGATTCTGTGCGACGCGCTGACCTATGTAGAGCGCAACTACAAACCCGCCGCTGTGGTCGATATGGCCACACTAACCGGTGCTTGTGTAGTCGCACTGGGTTCGCACGCGGCCGGTCTGTTTTCCAATAATAGCCCCTTGAGCCGCGCGCTACGCGATGCTGGCGAAAGCATCGGCGACCGTGCCTGGCCCTTGCCGCTGTGGCAAGATTATCAATCCCAGCTCAAGAGCAATTTTGCAGATATGGCCAATGTGGGCGGGCGCGAAGCCGGCGCGATTACCGCGGCCAGCTTCCTGCATCGCTTCACCCGCAAACTGCGCTGGGCGCATCTGGATATTGCTGGTGTGGCCTGGAACAAGGGCGCAAATAAAGGCGCAACCGGGCGCCCGGTTTCGTTGTTAAGCGAGTTTTTGATCGAACGCGCCGCAATGTGACCCGGGTAAGCTTCTACATTCTGAAGGCAGCCGGGCAAGCCGCGCAGCTGGCCTTCGCCTGCAAGCTAACCGAAAACGCCCACAGCGAAAAACACACGGTTTATCTGCATACGCAGGCCGCGCAGTGCGCGCAACTGGATGCCCTGTTGTGGACTTTTCGGCAAGGCAGTTTCGTGCCGCATGCGCAACTCGCAGACGCGGCCAATGACGACGCGCAGACGCCAGTGCTAATCGGAAGCGAAGAACCGCCGTCACGCCTGGACGATGTGCTGATCAATCTAACCGACGAGGTCCCGGCTTTTTTCAGCCGGTTCGAACGCACAATAGAAATTGTGACTCCGGAGAACAAGCAGGCTGCACGCAGTCGTTACAAGTTTTATCAGGACCGCGGTTACGAACTGGAAACACATGATATAGCGTGAGGGGTGAGGCGGAAAAGCGTTAAACTCCTCGCGGTTTTAATCCGCCTCACGCCTTACGCCTCACCCCTCACGAATAATCACCCCTCACGCACATGAACAAAACTTTCGACCCCCAAGCCATCGAAACCAAGTGGTACCAGCACTGGGAAAGCCAGGGCTATTTCGCGCCGGCGGGCAATGCCAACGATAAAAACGCGCCCTACTGCATCATGATTCCGCCGCCCAATGTGACCGGCAGCCTGCACATGGGGCACGCGTTTCAGGACACGATTATGGACGCGCTGATACGCTTCCAACGCATGCGCGGCGCTGACACGCTGTGGCAAATGGGTACCGACCACGCCGGCATCGCCACGCAAATGGTGGTTGAGCGCCAGCTAGCCGCCGCAGACACCACGCGCCACGAACTTGGGCGCGAGGCGTTTGTGGACAAAATCTGGGAGTGGAAACACACCTCCGGCGGGCATATTTCGCGCCAGTTGCGGCGCATGGGCGCCTCGCTGGACTGGTCGCGTGAGCGCTTTACGATGGACGAAGGATTGTCGGCGGCGGTACGCGAAGTGTTTGTGCGCCTGCATGACGAAGGCCTGATCTACCGCGGCAAACGCCTGGTCAACTGGGACCCGGTACTGCTCACCGCCATATCCGATCTGGAAGTGGTTTCCGAGCAAGAGGACGGCCATCTATGGCACTTAAAATATCCGCTGGCCGATGGTAGCGGGCATGTGAGTGTGGCCACTACGCGCCCGGAGACCATGCTCGGTGATTCCGCCGTGGCCGTGAATCCGGACGACGCGCGGTATCAGAAACTCATCGGCAAAACGGTCTTTCTGCCGCTGGCGGAGCGCGAAATTCCGATTATCGCGGATGATTATGTGGACCCGGAATTCGGCTCCGGCTGCGTAAAAATCACGCCCGCGCACGATTTCAATGACTATGCAGTAGGCCAGCGCCACGACCTGCCGCAAATCAACATCTTCAATGACGATGCCAGCGTCAACGAAAATGCCCCCGAGGCCTATCAGGGCCTGGACCGCTACGCCGCGCGTAAACAGGTATTGGCGGATTTAGACGCAGCGGGTCTGCTCGAGAAAACCGACAACCATAAATTAATGGTCCCGCGCGGGGATCGCAGCGGCGCCGTGGTCGAGCCTTATTTAACCGACCAGTGGTTCGTGAAAGCCCAGCCGCTGGCCGAACCTGCAATCAAAGCCGTAGAAGAAGGCCGCATAAATTTCGTGCCCGGCAACTGGGACAAGACCTATTATGAGTGGATGCGCAACATCCAGGACTGGTGTATCTCGCGCCAACTCTGGTGGGGCCACCGCATCCCGGCGTGGTATGACGACGAAGGCAATATCTACGTCGGTCGCTCTGAAGAAGAAGTCCGCGAGAAACACGCCTCACGCCTCACACCTCACGCCTCACTGACCCAAGACGAAGACGTCCTCGATACCTGGTTCTCCTCCGCCCTGTGGCCGTTTTCCACCCTCGGCTGGCCGGAAAACACCGAGGAACTCAAAACTTTCTACCCCACCAGCGTGCTGGTTACCGGCTTCGACATCATCTTCTTCTGGGTCGCGCGCATGATCATGCTGGGGCTTAAATTCATGGATGATGTGCCCTTCCACGAAATCTACGTGCACGGTCTGGTGCGCGACGCCGACGGCGCGAAGATGTCCAAATCCAAGGGCAATGTGCTGGATCCGATTGACCTGATCGACGGCATCGAACTCGAACCGCTGGTGGAAAAACGCACCACGGGGATGATGCAGCCGCAAAAAGCCAGAAAAATTGAAAAGGCCACGCGCAAGGAATTCCCCGATGGCATTCCCGCGTTCGGTACCGACGCCCTGCGCTTTACTTTCGCCGCGCTCGCAAGCCAAGGCCGCGATATACGCTTCGACCTGAACCGTGTAGAAGGCTACCGCAATTTCTGCAACAAGCTCTGGAATGCCGCACGCTTCGTTTTAATGAATTGCGAAGGCGAAGATACCGGCACCGACGAACAAGCCGAAGCGGAACTATCCTGGGCAGACCGCTGGATAATCTCGCGCTTGCAGCACACCGAAGCCGAAGCGGTTAAACAGATTGAAGCCTATCGTTTCGACCTCGCCAGCAAGGCGATTTACGACTTCATCTGGCATGAATACTGTGACTGGTATCTGGAGCTTTCCAAGCCGGCGCTGACCGGTGATTCCAGCCCCGCACAAAAACGCGGCACCCGTAGTACCCTGGTGCGCGTGCTGGAGGCCACCCTGCGTCTGCTGCACCCGATTGCGCCGTTCATTACTGAAGAAATCTGGCAAAGCGTCGCGCCACTCGCCGGGGTACGGGGCGAAAGCATCATGCAGCAGCCCTACCCGCAAGCCGATAATGCCCGCATGGACAAAGACGCGGAAGCAGAAATAACCTGGCTGCAAACCTTTATTCTCGGCCTGCGCCAGATTCGCGGCGAAATGGATATCCCGCCACGCCAGACGCTGCCGTTGTTGCTGGAAAACGCCGGCGCTGATGATCAGGCGCGGGTCGAGCGTCACCGCAGCGTGCTGGATTTTCTCGCCCGGGTTGAATCCGTGCGCGTACTCGAGCCCGGCGAAACCCCGCCCGAATCCGCCACCGCCCTGCTTGGGCAAATGAAATTGCTGGTCCCCATGGGCGGTCTAATCGACAAGGACGCCGAACTCGCCCGGCTGGACAAACAACTTGCCAAACTCGAATCAGAACGCACTGGCGTAAGCCGCAAACTGGAAAATCCCGACTACGTGGACAAAGCCCCGGCCGAGGTGGTGGAAAAATCCCGCGCCCAAGTCGAATCACTAACCGCTGACCTTGCACGGCTGCAGGAACAGCGCGCGCGTATTGCCGCGTTATAAGCTGCAATGCGCAAGCCACGACTGATACTCGGCCTGCTGGCGCTGCTGGCCATCCTGATACTGAGCATGGGAGTCGTCGGTCTTAAGTACATCGAGTCCGATTCATTCCGGATCTGGCTTGGCGGCAAACTTAGCGAGAGCCTCGGGCGCCAAACCCGCTTTGCGCAAAACCTGCAAGTCACCCCCGGCCTGACGCCGGGACTGCATATACAAGGGCTAACCATTGCCAACCCGGACTGGGCCGGTCAGCCGAATTTTCTGCAAGTCGATGAAATCACCCTGGCGCCGCGTCTATTGCCATTGCTAACCGGTTACCTCGTATTCAACCTCGTATCCGCCAAGGGCGGAGAAATCTGGCTGGAACAGGGCGAAAATGGCGCCGTGTCCTGGCCCACCGGCGATTCAGACAACACCTCCGACGACAGCGCCATCCGCCTGCGCACGATCAACCGCGCCGAGTTCAGCAATTTTGTTATTACTCTGGCTGGCAAGGACGGCCTGCAACTGAAACTCGACCAAGTCAGCGGCAATCTGGAAGTCGACCGCAGCGTATCGCCCATGCGCATCACCGGCGATTTGCAATCTGATCAGATTTCCGTAGGCGGCGACGCAGAAAAGTCAGACGGCAAACCCAACGACAAACTAGTGCCGTCGCATGCGCTGCCCACAGCCTGGCTCGACACATTTCAGGCAGATATTTGCTGGAATATCGGCACATTAAATCTTGGCGCCCTGTCCCTGCGAGCACTACGCACCCGCGCCCAGCTGGAAAACGGCCGCCTCAAACTCGACCCGATCGACGCAAAAATTGGCGACACGCCACTGCATATGCGCATGGCTTTCGCCCGTAGCGGGGAACGCGCCAGCTTGCGCGCCAGCGGCGAACTGGACGATCTGGACCTGAGCGAAAATGTACGCTGGTTGCGTGGCAACGACCCGGGCGAGGGTTATCTGGATATGCGCTTTGTGGTGGACGGCGTGGGTAACAGCACCGACGAGATCGCCGCGGCACTAAACGGCAATCTGCAACTCGTGATGGAAGAAGGCCAGGTCAGTAACAGCTGGTTGCAGCGGGTAACCTCCGACCTGGGCAGCCTGATCAACCCCTGGTCCAGTATTGAAGGCGAAACCCCCGTACGCTGTCTGGCGGTACGCCTGAAAGCCGATACAGGCCAGGTCAACATCGAGCAAATGGTGCTCGACACGCGCAACGCCCTGATACTGGGCGAAGGCAGCATCAACCTGGGCACAGAAGAAGTCAGTATTATTCTAAGCCCGGACACACGCTCGCTGGACTTGCTCAAACTGCAGTTGCCGATTCGTATTTCCGGGTCGCTGACCAATCTGGATGCGGACCCCGCCCCCACCGCAATCATTACAAAGTCCGGGACTAGCATCCTGCGCAACATCGCCAGCGCCGGCGGACTGCTCGGCGATGATCTCAAAGACCAGCTCGGCAGCAGCAGCGCGGGTTGCCAGGCCAGCCTCGAGGCCTATCGTGGCACTGATGAAGACACCGCCGAGGGCGACAGCAGTACTGGAAAAAACCAGGCAACGTCCCCATAGTCTCGGACATGGCCGGAAAACTTCTATTAGTATTTATCGCCCTGCCCCTGGTAGAAACCTGGCTGCTGATCAAAATCGGCGGCATGATCGGCGCAGTGTGGACTATTCTCGCCGTCATCAGCACCGCGGTTATCGGCAGCCAGCTGGTGCGCCGCCAGGGCCTGCAAACCTTTGCAAACGTCCAAGCCTGCCAGGCACGCGGAGAAATGCCGGCGATCCCCATGCTCGAAGGCGCCGCCCTCTTGCTCGCCGGCGCCTTTCTGGTAACGCCGGGCTTTATTACCGACACCCTCGGTTTTTTATTGCTGGTGCCACCGCTGCGCCAGCAGGCCGCACGCCAGATTCTGGCACGGGCCATTACCATCACGCCCGCAGGCCAACCCGGTGCGGCCCGGCAATCACCGGATAACAATAACGTAATCGAAGGCGAATACCGCCGCGACGAATAACGATTGCGGCCACGCTGTTAGACTTGGCCGCCTGTCGCAACAACCCCGCCCCCTACCGCCCACTAACGGCGTCGATTAAATGAATCCTGTTGCCTTTGGCAAGCGCCTGCTGCCGGTTATCCTCCTCCTGATCATGTCGCTTGCGGCGAATACTGTAAATGCGGCGTTCGCGCAGCCACCGCCGTCCATTAGTTTGCTTACCTTCCAGCCCGGCACGGTGTACTGGCAGCGCTTTGGCCACAACGCCATTCTGGTACGACAGGGCGGTAAAAATACTGTTTACAACTACGGTATTTTTGATTTCAATCAAGACAACTTCATGCTCAATTTTGCCCAGGGCAAAATGCAATACCGTCTGGCGGCGGAGCCTTTGCGCTACGCGCTTTATCCTTACCAGGTAGAAGGCCGCTGGGCGGTGGAACAGGACCTCGCGCTTGCCCCCGACGAAGCCACGCAACTGGCGGATTTTCTGGTCTGGAACGCGCGCCCGGAGAACGCCGAGTATCACTACGATTACTTTATTGCCAACTGTTCCACCAAGGTGCGGGATGCACTCAACCAGGCCTTGTCAGGACTGCTGAAAGAACAGCTTCAGGAGCGCCCCGCCTCACTTTCTTATCGCGCACAGGTAGCACGCGTATCCGCGCCCGACCTCCCGTTCATGCTGGGCATGGATGTGGGCTTGGGGCCGCCGTCTGATCAGAAAATTAATCTCTGGCAGGAAAGTTTTATCCCCGGCGTTTTAATGCGGGCACTGCGTGATGTGGAACGCGCCGACGGCAGACCGCTGGTAAGCGACAAGCGCTTGCTGTTAAAAGGCTCGTTGCCCAAAGAACCCAGCGCCCCGCCGGTGCTCTGGCCCCTGTTTCTGGCAATCGGACTGGGCCTGGCGCTACTCATATTTCTGCTGGCAAAAGCTCGTTCCAACCTGGCCGCGCGTTGCAGCCTGAGTATCCTGGCAAGCCTGTTCGCGCTGACCTGCGGCGTTGGTGGTTTAGTGCTTGCCGCGCTCTGGGGCCTGACCGCGCACTGGGGCACCTATTACAATCAGAATCTGCTGTTGCTCAACCCGGCTGCGCTGTTGCTGTTACCGCTATGGCCAACCACTATGCGGCGGGCGTGGCGTGTTGGCGTCTTTTGCCACTGGGCCTTGCGTGCAATTACGCTCGGCGCAGTCCTGGCTGCGTTAATACATCTGCTGCCCCATGCGGCGCAGGACAACCTGCACTGGATTGCCCTGCTGCTGCCCCTGCATTTATCGCTGTTCTGGGTTGCAGAGCGCGCGTACGCGACTCAGGCTGCATCCTGACGTTTCAGCAAATCCCGAATTTCCGTAAGCAAGACCTCTTCCCTTGACGGTGCGGGTGGCGCGGCCGGTGCGACCTCTTCCTTTTTCGGCTCTTGTGCACTCATGTTCGCTAGAAAAAGCGAGTGTCTATTCATAAATTTATGTAAATACATGACATTAACGCGGCAACGAAGCGACTGGTATATAGGTGGACGTAGCAGCAAGCGTCAGCGTCACTTCCGTGAAAGCTCTCTTCTGGAACTGGACGCCAAACAGCTGGCATGACAAGGCGTGCATGATCGACAACCTACGTGTCTGACACAGGGGGCCGCTTGCGCGCCCAATCAGAAATGGACCAGTGACATCACGTATATTTGGACCGATGAAGGCTGGTTATATCTGGCGGTCGTAATGGACCTGTATTCACGTGCGATTGTGAGCTGGTCGATGAGCCAGCGCATGACACAGCAATTGGTATGTGATGCG
>JBDNIO010000137.1:0-4352 GCA_041688215.1 Salinisphaeraceae bacterium
CAGAATGCGGAGCTACTTCAGTTCAAACTCAGAGCGCAGAAGCGTTTGTACGCCAGCCATATTATCTCTGAACTAGACTTTATGCAGACGCAAGCGGAGCAAAAATCCAACCGACTCGCTCTAGCCGATGCGCAAAGAAATGTAGACATTGTCGAGTCACTGGAGCGGAAGTTGAATCAGCAGCGGGACGCGGCATTGAAGTTGTCTACGGATGCCGTTGACGCTATGGCATCTCAAGTGGCGGGTCTGACTCTTCGAGCGCCACACGAGGGCTTGGTTTATCAGGTTACTGATGGATTGACGGTGGGCTCAAACGTTCAGTCCGGGCAGGAAGTGGCAAAGCTCGTAGTAGGCGATGGTCTGATTGCCGAGATGCAAGTTGACGCCGCGCAGGCGGCAAGTATAGAGCCGGGCATGAAGGCCAAACTTACCATTGCTAGCGAGTCAGTTCGAGGGCAAGTTATTCAAGTGGCCCCCCGCGCAATTCAGGATCGGGTCGAGATCCGCATACGTCTCGACAGGAAGGTTGACGGTAATTTTCGCGCTGGAGATCCAGTAACAGGTGAAATATTAACGGGCGCCATGGGCGATAGAGTCTATGTTCATGCCCCACCTGGAATAGAACCGAATACCACTTCAAATGTGTTCGTTCAGAAGGACTCAGACCCTACCTATCTCGTGAGACGGAAGGTTCTATTCGGTAACAAAGTGGGCACTCAATTGATAGTAAAAGATGGGCTCACACCGGGCGAACAAGTAGTAATGTCGGATCTGTCCACCTATAAAGATGAACGAAGATTGAAGGTTTCCCAATAGCCATGGATATCGTTCCGACAAAAGAAGCACTTATTAAGTTGGAGGCTGTTAACAAGCAGTATGCCAGTAGAGCTGGCGTAGTTAGAGCACTAAGTGATGTCAATCTAACTGTGCAGCAAGGTGAGTACGTAGCGATTACTGGAACTTCTGGCAGTGGGAAATCGACACTTCTTGGAGTGATAGGCTTGTTGGAGCCTTTCCAGACAGGCAAATTCCAAATTGC
The DNA here is from genome assembly GCA_041688215.1 of Salinisphaeraceae bacterium. Classification (GTDB taxonomy): domain Bacteria; phylum Pseudomonadota; class Gammaproteobacteria; order Nevskiales; family Salinisphaeraceae; genus JBDNIO01. The sequence continues at coordinate 1,040 of JBDNIO010000137.1, forward strand.
TGGAAGAGACGTATCACAACTGACGTTCAGTCAGCGAAGTAAGGTAAGGAATAAGTATATCGGGCTCGTCTTTCAAGCATTCAATCTTATTTCGTCAAGGACGGTACTGGAGAATGTATTATTACCATTACGTTACAGTGCACAGGGGATTACAGAGGACGGGTTGGAGCGCGCACATCATCTGCTCAATCGCGTTGGGCTCAAGGGGAAGCTCAACTCATATTCGACAGAGCTTTCTGGCGGACAGCAGCAACGTGTGGCAATCGCTCGCTCCATGGTGACGTCGCCCGCAATCATGCTTGCTGACGAACCAACCGGCAATCTGGACGCGCATACTTCACAAGAGATTCTCGAACTCTTCGAGTCTCTCAATTCTGATGGTGTGACACTGCTTATGGTAACTCACGACTCGAACTACGCTGCACGTGCACAGCGGATCGTCGAAATTCGTGACGGTGTCGTTACAGATGGCTAACTACGCGTTTTTTTCCGATGTACGTGCCTTCTGGCGAAAAGAGTGGTCCAGGGCGGTTTTGCTAATTTTGTCTTCGGCACTGATCTTGTCACTGCTTGTGACTGTATTCGCCATCCGTAGCACGCTATTCAATCTTCCGCCCGCCGGAACGAGCCCAGTGGGAGATTGGGTTACGTTAGGGGCTCGCTTGCCAGACGGGAGGTTTGGAAAAGTTGGCCTCAATGACCTGCGGCAACTAGACACCATGGGCTACGCAGGCCGATGGGTTGGCTACGCTACCACCGATGCCAATGTGAGCCTCGGCGCTCAAAGTCTCATGGACACATCCATTGCTGCGGTATCGCCTACTCTATTCGACCACTTACGTATCCATGTGCGCGCGGGATGGGGCATTTCCAAAGATCATGCGGGTGCGGTTATTTCTTGGCGTTTCTACGAGCGACACTTCGGCTCACCACGAGAGGCACTTGGCACATCGATCAGCATCGGCGACAGAATGCTACCCATAATTGGGGTGTTGGCACCTAAGTTTTCCGGCTTTGGTGAAGGTGATCCATCAGTCTATATCCCGGAGGCGGATTTGGCTGCAGCCGAAAGTGTAGATTTACCACTATCCCCCGCACAGTTAACAATTGCCACACAGCAGCTGTTACCACAATTACCCTTGTATCATGGATTCGTGCATTTGCAGGATGTGTCCGAAGCGCGCGATTTGCGAAGCCGCTGGCGCGTCCGCAACAGCGAATATATTTCGATCGACATCCCCGCGACAAGCGAGTCCACAAGCCTCCGTATGAAACTTGGATTTAGTACTCTCGGCAATAAAGCACAAATTGTCCGCGGAATTGACCTAGATCCCTCGCGTACGGCTTTAATCACTAGGTTCCTAGGCATAGTGGGGGCCATGGCGTTGGTGGCATTTGCGCTTTTGTGCCTTGAATTGGCTGCCTTCTGGGTAGAGGTCGCTACGAGCCGCATACAAGAATATCGTGTTCGCGTCAGCGTGGGTGCAAATTGGGGCAATCTAATGTCACTATGCCTTAGAGAGAGCGCGCCGTTCGTGGTCGCTATCGTGCTGGGTACCGTGATTCTCATAAGTGCGGAGTTTCAGCTTCTCTCCGGAGTGGAGCCTTTTGCGTCCGCCCTCAAGGCCAAGACGGGCAGTCTTAGCGCGGCTGCTGTTTTTCCGGTTGCCGCAGCTATGGTCCTAGTGCTTGTCATTGCTACGGGCGTCCCGTTGGCTAGCATCGCCAAGTCACTGCGCGTAGGGGGCGGGATGGGCGGCTCGCGGAGCCTGCGTATTGGTCGTTTCGTGGCTCGAGCAGTTACTTGGGGCGGCCTTGTACTTACGGCGTATGTTGTTTCAGTTGCACTAATATACGCCGCGCAGCTTGGACGGATTTCCTGGGGTGGAAATGGGGATCCCCTGTCATTTGGGAGTGTCAGTCCAGGATTAGTGAGCTCTATCAGAGAAGCGCTAGATGCTACTGCCGACGATCTTGCCCTCGTGGATACTCCGCCACTTAGTCCACTCCAAAATAGATACTCTTTCCTATTCGAGCAAAATGGTCGATCCAGAACTTTGAACCTAGCGATGAATGCGGTTTCACCAACATTCTTTCGCGTAGCAAGGATTGACCTGGTAGCCGGTAAATCCTTGACACAGAATACACGGTCAAATGTTGTGTTGAGCGATTCTGTAGCGCGGTTCCTTAAAATGGATCCTCAAGAACTGGTGGGGCGACAACTCATCCAGAAAGTAGATGATACCGGTAAGCACGACGTAAACTATGTGATCACGGGAGTTGTTAGCGACGTGAAATATGGAAGCCTTGTGGCCGCTGCGCCGATGGTTGTGTACAGATTGATGCCGCTTAGTCCACACTATAGAAAGTTACTGGTAAATGGCCGCTACAAACCTTACCTGCGCGAGAAACTTGTAAGCAGGAGCCCGTCCGGCGCACTGGGTGAAGCATTAAATTCCGCAAAATCTCTATCGGTCATCCTTGATGCTAGGGTGGGAAATGAACGCAAAATGCTGCTCGCGACGGTCGTGTTTGGGATAGTACTGCTAATAACTATCTTGGTTGGGTTGCTGTCAGATATTGCGGTGTTTTACCGACAAGTGGCTGGTGAGTTGGCATTAAAATTTGCTTTGGGTTCAGGTTTGTGGCGCGGAATTTTTGCTGCCATGAGAGTACTGTTGGCTGCTACCGCGTGTGGCGTAGTCGCTGCCGTTGCCATTTCTTACCCAACGACTAGATTGATGGGTGTCGTTTTGCATCATGATGGCTGGATGGCCTGGGTAGCTGTAGGCCTAGTGTTAGGTGGAGCGCTAGTTGGCGTTTGCTGCTACTTCCGGATTGCTGTGTTGTCAAAATCCTTGTTGGACCGCCTTCGAACGAACGAGTAATACGCCTTTATTGAGTTCACGCGATGGGTCAAATCGTGCGTAAACGCACCCGGCGAGCGCTGATCTGCCGAGCGCAATGCCGCGACATTCGTATGACCGCAGAAATGGCGGTGCTAATATTGCGCTCGTACCAGAATTGCGGGCTCTGTCGCGATTCATGTGGATTCCCGTAATTTGGCCGTATGGACGGCTGGCATAATCCATGGGTTGGTCGGCAGATGCTTGAGCTTGCCGCAGATCAGGTAGCACATGGTGATCAGACGGTGGTCGGTAGCGTAACCGCGGGCGCGTGACTTGGCGGCTTGAATCAACCCGTTCATAGCCTCCACGAAGCCGTTGGACAGTCCAGTGCGGAAGTGTTCCAAGATACCTTCCATGTGGTCGCGTATGGTCGCGCCAAGACGTTTGAACGGTGCCAACCGCGA
>JBDNIO010000138.1:0-14774 GCA_041688215.1 Salinisphaeraceae bacterium
GGACGACGGCGTTTACGCGATTGGCGAAGGCTGGCAACTAACTCGCTACGCAACGTGCCTCGTGGCAGCGCATACAACGCCGTATAGATCGTCTCGTGGCTCAGGTGCAATGCGCGGGCATACGGGTGCATGCGCCGCAGTATGCCGCAGATTTGCTCGGGTGAATGCTTCGTACGTAAGAGCCGGGTGACGGTATCCCACAACGGCGCGCCGGGCCGAAATCGCCGCCGGCGGGCTTTGACGGCCAGTTTATTCGCCCGTTGCTGCGCCGTTACTGCGTGATAGCCTGGAACCTTGCGCGGACGCCCGATGGGCGGGGACTTATCCGCTGGATTTCGCCAGCCATTGCGCCGTAATTCCCGGCTGACCGTGCTTGGGCTACGATCAACACAACGGGCAATTGCCCGTTGGGTCCAGCCTTGGCCCAGGCCCCATTGAATCATCGCTCGGTCTTCACAGCTGATCTGAGTGTAGTTTGTTCCCATGCAACACCTTCTCCGTTATCTTGGAATAGTGTTGCACTTCTAGTTTGAACCCAAGATCACGTTTTTTTGCGCATCAAGAAAAGGTGGCTCGCCATCAAGGCGAAACCCAAGAATGAGAAAAACTTAAAACCCTACTTCGTACCCTTCGTACCAAAATAAATCTCCGGCTTGATCCCAAAATCATGCTGAATCGCCAGATCCCGCTTACGCAATTCCGGCTCCAGCAACGCCCACATCTCGCCATTGCGAAAAAACGGCGTGCGCGGAAACAGATGATGGAATAAATGAAAATTCTGGTATTGCAGCAGCGGCGACATCAGCCATTCCCAGCCCTCTCGTATGGTCGTCGCGCGAGTGAAATTTTGACTCTGTGGCGTGTCGTGTGGCTCATGCGGCAACCAGAAAAAAGCAAAGCCCAGGGTCAGGGACGTAATCCGCGTAGGAATAAACCACAAGAACAGGACTTCCAAACCAAAACCCAGATATGTCAGCACCCCAAAAGCTGTGAGAGTCACAGATATCATGACCAAAGTAGGCTTCAGGTGCTTGTAGGCAACCGTATCGCCAGAACGCAGCACGAATATAAAATACCAGATATCAATAAACATCCAGCGGAAAAGCCCCAGACTGACCATGGGCGAAAAAGCCAGCAGGCTGAACTGACCGAGCGCGTCGTTAAGTTTCCGGTTGCTGGAGACGGAGCGGTGAATGGAATCGTGTATGACGCTAAAAATCAGATACCCGACCAGGCCATTGATCAACGCACCCAGCCACAGCGGTATGCTGCCAATCACAGCCAGCGCAATGGTTGTGAAAAATACCGACAGGCACACGAGCATCATCCAGATCGTGGGCCAGGCCACGCTCGGGGTGCGCGTGATTTGCCTTATGCGCTCTGCGCTATCAGGCGCTCTAAGGGCAGCCTGTATTTGTGAGAGTGTCATGGGTAATCCGTGCAACTACGCACTTGCCGGGGATATGCCTGCTATCTTGCCACATCCGGAATTACGTAAACGGGCGGCCAGGCGCCTTTTAATCTGGCCCCGCCGTACCGGCCCCAAATCCCACTCTGCACACAAAAGTTTCGATAACGCTATACACCCCGAAAGCCACCAGCCCTATCCCGGCAATACCCAGCAGTAAACGCCCAAACGCCAGCTCCTGCACCCACAGCAATGCGCCTTCCAGGCCGCGCGCCTGATCAGCTTTCAGGGTAATCGCCGCGTACACCACAAAACAACCCACTGGCAGAAACAGCAGGCCACGTGCAATAAGTCCGAAGCGGCTTACCGGATCAATCCAGAGCATGGCCCAGGGGCTGGCGCTAAACCAGCGTCGAAAGCCCGCAGTTACGCCTTTGTAAATATGCGCGAAGCCGGCAATCAGAATGCCACCCCGCCTGCAGCCACCGCCCAACGGCCCAGCGGCCAGGCGAATATCTGTGCCACCAGCTCGCGCGCCGGCGTGCAACCGCACGATGCTCGGCGGCCAAATCATTGTAGTGACCGCCCAATACACAGCGTCCACGCTTGAGCTCGCGGCTGATCGTACTGGGGGCACGCCCCAAGCGGCGTGCGATCTCTGCCTGGCTCAGACCAAATTGGGAACAATACAAAATACTCAGCCGTTCATTGGCGTTAAGATGCTGGTAGGACATCGCAGGGTCTCCGTGATTTGTGAAGGTGTCGTAACCCTCAAGTTATCGGTTTTCCCTGTGATGTCCTACTTTTACCTCAGCCGTTGCACTTTGGAATTGAATCTACCTTTACCGTTCTGGCAATTATTGCTTGCCCTGCTGGCCTTGTTATTTGGACTGCGCCTGCTCGCCTGGTGGGCTTGGAGCGTGCTGGTCCTTGGCGGCACCAGCCTATCGAGCCGTACCAAAAACGCCAGTGGCTTGCGCGCCTTGGCAGCGAAGTTTCAGCAGCGCTGGCCGCGCCTGTACCAGTGGCTGGAGGGGCGGTTTTCGATCAAATCCTTCACCGGATTGCCGCTGACCTTAATGCTCGTATTCGCGGCCTATTTGCTGGTGCTCGGCGGCGGTTTACTGGAGGACCTGTTTGAGGATCAGGATCTTACGCAGTTGGACCAGGCAATTAACCAGGGCTTGAATATTCTGCGCGACCCAACTTTCCTGGCGCTGTTCGGCTGGATTACGGCCCTGGCCAATAACACGACCTTGTCCGCAATCACCCTGGTTTCTGTAGGCTTTCTGTGGGCGCACGGGCGCAAGCTATACATCCCCGGTCTGCTGTTGTCGATCATAGGCTCGCAGGCCATTACCTGGCTGGGCAAATTCGCCATTGCACGCGAGCGCCCGGATTTCATTACTTTCGCCAGCGCGGCGTCGCCTTCGTTTCCGAGTGCGCACGCAACCGGCGCAATCGCCGTGTACGGCTTTATTGCTTACGCGATTGCACGCGATCTTGCCGGCGTGCGCCGGCGCTTTGAGCTGGGCTATTGGGCCATCGCATTGATTGCGATGATTGCGCTCAGCCGAATGGTGCTTAGCGTGCACTACGCCAGCGATATCGCCGCCGGGCTGATGGTGGGCGCCTTCTGGTTACTGGCCGGGTTCGCGCTTACCGAATATCTGCGCGAACGGGCAAAGCGGGAAAATTACTGATTCGTTTCGCCTTCCGGTGGCGCCTCGCCACCAACTAAAAGCACGGTTGCAACCACGCCCACCAGCAACCCAATCCAGGGCTCAAACAGCGCCAGCGACATGCCGGTAAGTAGCACCACGCCGCGCTCGGTGGGCTGGCGCGTCATCGCCATGGCCACATAGGCGCAGGCAAAACCGGTCAGGAACAGGGTCAGCGAGAGGGCAATGCCGAATAGCGGCTTGAGGCCGGTGAGCAGCGGCAACAGAAAATAGATAAACGGAATCCCCATGAAATAGTAGGACGCAATGCCACTGTGCAGGGAGTTCATTGTCTGCGGTCCGTCGCGCCAGCGCTGCACGATGACCACGTGCACGCCGGTCCACAAACTGCCCTGGGTGGGCGAAAACGGCGCGGCGATCGCCATCAACCCATTCCGAATCGCCAGACTCAAATGCGTGCGGGTGGTGTTGACATCTATTTTTTCATCGGGGCGTTTTTCGCCGGCTTCACGGATAATTTCGTTGCCGGTAATCAAGTCCCCGAACACCAGAATATAAATAATGAACGACAGCGGCGCCGCGGCCAGCAACATCTCCACACTCGGCCAACCGATGGCAAACGGGGACACCTTGGCCCAGGTTTCAACAAATGGCGGAATCAGGATGCCCCATTCGATGTTATAGGACACCTCGCCCACTACGGGTCCGATAAACGCCGCCGCCAAAAAGCCGGGCAATAGCCCAAGGCTAGCAAGCCACGCCAGCCAGGGATGGCGTAATTTAAGGCTTTGCAGGGGAATGGAGAAAATCAGAATCAGGCAAATGCTGCAGGCCAGTACTGTGGAGATCGGCTGCGCCAGCAAATATTCTTCGGCGTCGTCCAAAAATACGCGCTTGAAGGCGGCAATGGCCGCGCCCATGATAATGCCGGCTTTTAGCGCGGTCGGCATAATGCCCATCAACCAGCGGCCAATGCCGGTTACCCCGAATACTGCAAGCATAGCTGTCAGAACAAGGGTCAAAGCCGTCATCGCCTGGAACCGCTCAACCGGCGTTGCATAGCCCGCGAGCACAAACGTTAGGACCAGCGGCAACGCTGGTGTGACCCAGCCAGGCGCATAGGGTTCACCGAATACAATCGGCGCCACGCCGATCAGGAATCCACTCATCGCCGACATGGCAATGGCCTGTTCAAACGTCAGGCCGAATTGCGTGGTCATTAACGGCACCAGCGCGAGCCCCGTGGCCGAGGCTAACGCCATCCCCTGCAGGAATTCCGGCCAGCACAGTTTCGTGTGGTAAAACGGCAGCCGGAAAGTGAATGGGCCCCAGCGCCAGCCGCCTAGCTCCACCGCGACGTCTTCCTGATTCGCCATCTCCCCTCCTCTTGTTCTACTTCAGGAGAAGATAGCAGATTTAACGCGGTTAACGCTTTGGCACCGTTTGTCGCCCAACAGATTTTTCGCATACCGCATAGGCTACTGCCACGCTAACTGGCGTGTAGTCGGCCAGATTCAACCACGCAAGCCGGATGGTTTCCGGGTAAAATAGCGCGCATGAATTTTGCAGTGATTGTCGGTGGCCTAATCGGCTACCTGAACGCGGGTTTTTTCGGCTCATTAATCGGCGCGGCGCTCGGCTACGGCATAGGTGCGGTGCTGCAGCGTGGCCTGTTGCGCGCAGGCCTGGGCCAGATTCAGTCGCAATTTCTGGACTCCACGTTCGCCGTAATGGGCGCGATGTGCAAGGCCGATGGCCAGGTGACCGAGGATGAGATACGCGTTGCCGAGGCGCTGTTCGACCGCCTGCGCCTGACTGGCGAGGCGCGCGAGAACGCCAAAGCCGCGTTTAACCGCGGCAAGGCGGCAGACTTTGATCTGGACGCCGAAGTCGCCCGCTTCAAAGCCGCCTCGCGCGGCGCCCGCCCGCTGCTGCAGATGTTTTTGCAGGTACAGATTTCTGCCATGGTGGCGGACGGAAAACTGCATCCTGGCGAGCAGGAAATGCTACGCCGGGTGGCGCGGGGACTGGGCCTTTCGGAAGCGGAAATCCGGCAACTGGAGGCCACCCTGCGCGGCGGCGCCAGCGCGCCGGGGCAATCAACACAGGACCAGCTCAAGGACGCCTACGAAGCGCTGGGGGTGTCTTCCGATGCCAGTGACGCGGAGGTAAAGAAAGCTTACCGCCGCCTGATGAGCCAGAATCACCCGGACAAGCTCGCCGGCAAAGGTATGCCGGAAAGCATGCGTGAAATGGCTGAGCGCAAGACCAGTGAAATCAGTAACGCCTACGACATTATCCAGCAGGCCCGGGCATAGTCAAAACGCAAAAAAGCCATGAAAAAAACCACGGCTTTTTTGTAACCATGCTAGGCTGACCCAGCCACATAGAGAATAGACTAGGTGTTGTCGTCTATCTCGTCGTCGGCTTCTTCAATGCCTTCATCGATAGATTCACCAGCATTTTCCAGGCCACTGTCCTGCTCGCAGCCCGTCATTCCGGCAGTGGTGCCGCCGATGATGAACAGCGCAAGCATGAATTGCAGTAAGTGTTTGGCCATTACAGATTCCTTAAGCGTTTGCATATCTATTAGCTCCCTTTGAGGTTATTCAGTTTCTCGGCGATGGCTTCTTTGGTATCGCCGTATTTCTGCTGAATTTTGGCAGTCAGCTCTTCGGTGTTGCCTTCAGCCTGCTGTACTTCATCGTCGGTCAAGTCACCCCATTGCTGTTTTACTTTAGCGGTGAACTCGTCGCATTTACCTTCGGCTTGATCTTTATTCATAGGGCGGTTTCAACATCGATAGCTTACATGCGCTATGGGCACTCATTTTTCTGGTCGTCGGTTTAATCGCCGGTGTGCTGGGCTTTAGCGGCATCGCCGGTGCGACCACCCAAATCGCCTGGATACTGTTCGTAGTCGGTATTATCCTGTTTATTGTGTTTATAGTGATGGCCGCCGACCCCGGTTATAGATGACTTAACTTGCGGTCGCGGCTGCCTGTAGTGTTCGCCGCGACCGTTCTATTTCGTGCACCAAATACGCAGGATTAAACTCCGCGTACTCAATCAGCGCATCCATATCTGCCACCTTGACCATGCCGTCTTCCATGCACAGCAAGCCCTCGTCGCGCAGTTGCTTGAGTGTGCGGCTTACGTGTACCGCAGTAAGCCCCAGGGTGTCGCCAATAATCGTCTGATTCATCGGCAGCTCGAAGCTGGCACTGGCCTGGTGCAGGCGTAACTTCATTTCGATAATAAAGTGCGCCAGTCGCTGGCTGGCGGGGCGCCGGCTAACGTTTACGATGCGCTCTATCAGCATCGACTCTTCCTGCGCCAGCGCCAGAATAAACAACGACGCCAGGCGCGGTGCCTACTCAAATATTTCCGTGAGACGGCATTTTGGAAACGGGCAAGCCACCGCATCGGTTAAAACCACGATGTTGGACAATGCGCTTTTGGTGCCCACCTCGCGTAAACCCATAATCTGGCCGGGGAGGTGAATATCCAGCACCTGCCGGTCGCCATCAACCAGGGTGCGGCTGGCATAAGCCCAACCCGAACGCAGGGTGAAAAAGCAGGTCGCTTCGTCGCCTTCCGCACGCAATAATTGCCCTGCCTTGTAAGTCCGCGGCTCGCGCTCAAGGCTGTGGAGCAGTTCGGTTTCAGCTTGTGTCAGCTCCGCATACCGTTCAAATTGCCCGACGATGCAACTCTTCTCCATCTAACCCCCGTTAGGCTATGATTGCTATAGTGGCAAATCTTTGCACATCCTGGGGTTTATGCCTGGTACGGGTTAATGCCTACTACGCCAGTTAACCGCCCGTACTAACTTGAGCTTAAAAGGAGTGATTTTGAACATAGAAGTCACCGGAATTTTCTCACTACTGATATTAATCGCCGATATCTGGGCGATTCTTAACATCATCCAGAGCAAGGCCGAAACCGGCATGAAGCTGGTCTGGATACTGGTTATCGTACTGCTACCGCTTATCGGCGTAATCCTGTGGTACTTTTTTGGCCCCCGCGGTTAGCATCGGGCCCCATTGATACAGCGCCAGCGCGGCCAGAACAATCGCGCCGCCGGTTAAAACGTCCGTACCCAGTTGTTCGCCGGCAACCAGCCAGCCGATCACCAGCGCACAGGGCGGCGTCATCAAGGTAATCAGCGCCACAGTAGCAACCGGTAAGTTACTAAGCAGATAGAAATACAGCATAAAGGCCAGCACCGAGCCGAATACCGTCAAGTAGCCAATCGCCCCCAGCGTGCGTGCGTCGATGTGCGTGGGCGCCACGCCATCGCTTACCCACCACAGGGCAACAAACCCGAGTGCAGTTAACCACAAGGCACCGGTAACTTGCGCCAGCGGGTGCATTTGCACGGTGTAGCGCTTCACCAGGACGCTGCTCAAGGCATAAAAAAGCGTTGCGACAACCAGGGCGGCAATCGCGGGTGCGGCATCCACATTCACATTGATCTGGCCCCGAAATACCAGAGCCAATCCAGACAACGCCACCATCAACGCGCCCACCCGTAGAGGCGTAAGCGAACGCTCGCCCAGCAGCAGGGCGCCGAGGGTGCCGGCAAACAACGGCGCTACGCCGAAGACCAGCGCAATCACGCCGGAGGGCACAAATTGCGCCGCCCAGTACAACAGCGACATCGCGCCGAAAAAGCCCAGCGCCCCGGCCGCATACAAGCGCAGGGCGGCCGAGGAATAGTGCCGGGTAATGCCAAACAGCCTTAATAACAGGGACGCAATGATTGCGGCTGCAAACATGCGCAGTGCAACGCCTTCCAGAAAACTCACGTCCACACTGGTACTCCACTTCACCGCCAGCGGCGTGGTGGACCATACCAACACAACAATTAAAAAGGCTGCCGGTACCGGCATTGTGCGCACCTATAGGTTTTTGTCAGGGCATAAAAAAAGGCCGCAGGTTTTGCAAGACCTGCGGCCTGTTCGTGTTATTCAAATAGCGTTAAATATTCATTTCCACAGAACAGGCAACAGCAGCCGGGCGCTTGACCATGAGGTCAGACGCTTGCCAGCGCACCACCGGATTGTGTGTAAAAGTATTCATCGGGCGCGGAGTATTTCCGATGCGCCAGTGCGTAGTCAAGTTTATACCGGCGCCTGATCGCCAAGCACGAAGCGTGCGACATCGAGGTAGTCAATCACCAGCGACGCAAAATCACTGACTATTACCAGGCCCAGCCACACGCCGAATACGCCCGCGGGGCGTTGCTGCCGAAAACGCGGAATCAGCCAGATCAGCAGAGGCGTCCACCAGATGATGTGGGAAAGGCCCAGTATGCGCGTGTAGCCAAAAATCCAGTACATGGCCATCATGGTCGTGCCGTTCGCCAGCCAGACCAGCGCGGTGACCTTGCCCTCGATGCGTGACCAGAAGAAAAACGCCGCGGTGTTCAGCGTCATCAACCAGATCAGCCACAGGCGCCAGCCCAGAGGCTGCTCGAAAATGCGCAGCATCAGGTTGTCGTTAAGCATGTGTTCCAGCATCTTGGCTCCCCAGATTTTTTTACGGTATAGCTACCAGAAGACCCGTTGCGGGCCTTGTATATTGCTTTGATCTACTTCTTTTGAGTGTTCCCCTCATCCAGTAACTGTGCGTCCCGGGTAAACTGTTCTTCCAGTTCTTCTGCCGCACGCAGCGCCAACTGCCGCATGCGCGACTCATCGTCGGCCATATCGTGATGCTCGAACAGACGTTTTTCGTCGTGTTCGCGGAATAACTGCATGGCGCGCTCGGTTTCCTTGTTCGAGATACCCAGCCCGCGAAATACCTGGCCGGAAAGCTCCAGGCTGTCCAGAAACATCTCACGTTGCAGTGAGGTAATGCCCAGGTCCATCAGCTCATAGGCGTGGCGCCGGTTGCGGGCACGCGCATAGACTTTCAGGTGAGGGAAATGCCGAACCACAATACGCGCGGTGCGTAGCGAGGCGTCCAGACCGCCAATCGCCAGCACGAATATTTTGGCATCTGCTGCGCCGGCTGCACGCAGCAGGTCCAAGCGCGAGGCATCACCGTAATACACCTTGTTGCCGTAGTTACGCACAAAGTCCACCTGGTCGGGACTGATCTCCAGCGCCGTAAAGCCGATGCGCTTGGCGCTAAGCATGCGCCCGACGATCTGCCCGAAACGGCCAAAGCCGGCGATGATTACCGGCTGCTCGGGTTCCTCCGGCATGTCAAAGCTGGACGCCGATTGCCGGGCCTGCGCCAGTCGCCTGTTCAACCAGCCATTGGCCATGGCCAGAAATGGCGTAAGCGCCATGGACAGGGTCACCACCGCCACCAGCCGGTCTGCCTGCGCCTGCACAAACAGGCCACTGGCTACGGCAGCAGCCAGAATCACGAACGCGAATTCACCACCTTGGGGCAACGTCGCAGCGAGTGAACGTGCCGCGGGTGGCGCCAGGCCATTACGCCGGCCCAGTACATATAAAAAGGCCGACTTTACCGCCAGCAAGCCCAGCGTCCAGAGCACAATATGCACCGGCTGGGCACTTACAATACCCAGGTTGATCGACATGCCCACGGCAATGAAAAACAGCCCCAGCAGGATGTCCTTGAACGGATCAATATTGGCTTCCAACTCGTGCCGGTATTCGGAATCGGCCAGCAGCACACCGGCGGCAAACGCTCCGAGCGCCACCGAAATACCGGTGGCTTCCATGATCAGCACGGTACCGATGACCACCAGCAACGCCCAGGCCGTGAATATCTCCGGCATGCGCGTGGCGGCAACCAGACGGAACACCGGCCGCAACAGATAGTGGCCGCCGAGCACCATAATAGTCAGCACCCCGGCGATCTTGCCGGTTTCCCACAACGCCCCGGACAGGCTCACGGCCTCGCTGCCTGCAGTCAGAATCGGCAGCAGGGCCAGGATTGGAATAACCGCCAGATCCTGAAACAGCAAAATCGCAAAGGCGGCGCGCCCATGTTTGGCGGTAAGCTCGCCGCGCTCGGCCAGTAACTGCAGCGCAAAGGCGGTGGACGACAACGCCAGCGCCAGGCCCGCAACCGTGGCCGCAGCGGGCGACAAATCCATTGCCCAGGCAGCGAGCACAGCCAACACCAGCGCACTGAGCAGTACCTGCAAACCGCCGAGCCCGACAATGCTCTTGCGCAGCGCCCACAGTCGTCTGGGCTGCATTTCCAGCCCGATCACGAACAGCAGCAGCACCACCCCGAACTCGGCCAGGTGCAGAACTTCCTCAACCTCGCCAATCAACCCCAAACCCCAGGGCCCGATCACCACACCCGCCGCCAGGTAGCCCAGGATAGACCCCAGCCCCAGACGCTGGGCAATCGGTACAGCAATGACCGCAGCGGACAGGAAAATGGCTATTTCGGCGAGGCCGGTCATAGCCGCAATTCTACTGCATCGGACCCGATGCCGTGCGCTATTCGCAGCACCCCCCCGAATGCACAAGGCTTATTCAGGCAAAAAGCTCAGAGCGACTAGTCGACGTTGATTTGATAGATCGTAGTAGTGCCGGTCACTTCGTTACCGACGACCAAAAGATCATTGCCGTTGGGACTGTTGCTGGAGGGGATGAATACCAGCCCCTCAGGGCCCCAGTCTCCAGCGGCGTCAAGTGCCACGGTGCCGCTCTCCAGATCGGCCCCCGACACCGTGAAGTCGCGGTTGTTGATGTAATCGATAAAACGCGGTTGGCGCGGATTGCTAACCTCGTACATCATGATGCCGCCAACACGCTCCAGACCTATAAACGCAAACTCGCGTTCGCCGATCGTACCGGTAACCACGCCTTCGTTCTCCGGGCCGCTGGCATCGCTGCGGCCGTCGCGGTCGGGCGAGTCATCGTTGAACACGAACGGCCTGATGTGTAAACAGTGCGCGAACCGCACAGCTTTGAACGCCCAACCTAACCTGTGCATGTGAATACTTCGTGCAGGCCCGGTTACGTTGGGATTACAATTTTGTGACCCGGCAGGTGCGCCGGCACAAAGGTATGATGGGCGCTGAAAACCTGATCATTACGAGGGCGTTAAATGTTCGTACATCATCTCAATTGCGGCAGCATGCACCCGGCGGGCGGGCCGCTGCTCCGCAGCAGCGACGCCCCCACAAACCTGCCGCCCATGGTGTGCCATTGCCTGCTGATCGAAACCGCACAAGGTCTTTTGCTGATCGACACCGGCCTGGGCACAGCGGATATCGGCGACGCGAAACAACGACTCGGGCTGCCATTCGTGTCCATGGTGCGTCCGCGCCTGGTGCTGGACGAAACTGCGCTGCACCAGGTCCGGACGCTGGGCTACGATCCGGAAGATGTACGCCATATCCTGCTCACACACCTGGACCTGGACCACGCCGGCGGTATCAGCGATTTTCCTAAAGCCAAGGTGTATGTGCTGGCGGCCGAGCACGATGCCGCCCAAGCTCGTGACCATTGGAAAGAACGCGACCGCTATAAATCCGCACAGTGGCATCACAATCCCGACTGGGCATTATATGAACCCAACGGCGAAAACTGGTTTGGATTCGACTGCGTGCGCCAGCTCGACGGCTTGCCGCCGGAAATTCTGATGGTACCGCTGGCCGGCCACACCCGCGGCCATGCCGCAATCGCGGTAGATACAGGTCACGGCTGGCTACTGCACACCGGTGATACCTATTTCCATCATGGCGAGTTAAGCAGTCACGGGCCTCGATGCCCGGTCGCATTACGGCTGTTTCAAACTCTGCTGTCCGTAGATAATGAACAACGCCTGAATAACCAGGAACGCCTGCGCACCCTGGCGGCAGAACATCACGCCGAGGTTAATATTTTTAGTGCCCACGACCCGTGGGAATACCAGCAACTAAAATAGCGCCAGCTTATCCCGAAGCCAATTTACTCTCCCGCAAAACAGGCTAAAAAGAAATGACTCAGGAACCCCGCCAAGATCGCATCAACCTGCCCGTTGCGCGGCAGCAGGAAATTTACACCGCTGGATTGGCCAAACACCGCCCCGCGGTGCCGGTGGACATTGCCGCGCTGGAGAAAACCGCGGCAGATCACATGAGCGCCGAGGCCTACGCCTACATCGCCGGCGGTGCGGGGCGTGAAGACACCATGCGCAACAATACCCAGGCGTTTGATGCCTGGCACATTCTTCCGCGCATGCTCAACAACGTAGCGCAACGCGATACCTCGATAGAACTGTTTGGCCGCACCCTGCCCTCGCCTTTTCTGCTCTGCCCGATTGGTGTGCTGGAAATGGCGCATGCGGACGCGGATCTGGCCGTAGCGCGCGCGGCGGCCAACGAAGGCCTGCCGATGATTTTCTCCAACCAGGCCAGCCGGCCGATGGAAGCCTGCGCGGCCGCCATGGACAAGGTCAACCCCGGTGCCGCGCGCTGGTTCCAGTTGTACTGGAGCAAGTCGGATGATCTGGTAAAAAGCCTGGTGACTCGCGCCGAAAAATGCGGCTGCGAAGCGATTGTCGTCACCCTGGATACCACCCTGCTTGGTTGGCGCTCACGCGACCTGGACCAGGCGCACCTGCCATTTCTACAAGGCAAGGGCATCGCGCAGTACACCTCTGATCCCGTGTTTCTGGCTAGTCTGGATGAGCCTCTACCGACCGGCGCCGATACCGGCCGCCCGCCCATTAATCTGAATACCCTGAGATCGGTTCTGCAGGCCGCGCAGTCTTTCCCCGAAGGCACGCTGCAAAGCCTGACTACAGGGCGCGCGCTCGCCGCCGTGCGGCGATTTATCGCAACCTATTCGCGCCCCAGCCTGACCTGGGATGATCTGGATTTTCTCCGCCAGCACACCAAGCTGCCGATTCTGCTCAAAGGCATACTCGATCCGGACGACGCCAAGCGCGCCATCAATCGCGGCGTCGACGGCATCATTGTTTCCAACCACGGCGGACGTCAGGTCGATGGTTCGGTGGCAACCCTGGAGCAGTTGCCGAAAATCGCGGAAGCAGTCGCCGGCAAACTTCCTATCATCATGGACTCCGGCATCCGTGGCGGTGCGGATGCATTCAAGGCGCTGGCGCTGGGCGCAACCGCGGTCGGTATTGGCCGGCCCTATTGTTACGGTCTGGCGATTGCCGGTGAAACCGGCGTGCGCGAGGTGCTGGCGAATATGCAGGCGGATTTCGACCTGACCATGGCGCTGGCCGGCTGCCGTTCGCCGGCGGAGATTACGCGCGAGCGGCTGTTGCCTGCGGGTTAGTTCACCCTGCTTGCTGCCGGGCGGGGCCAGCGTAAATAATCGGCGCGCACATGCTGGACGACCATGCGATCGCGGCCTTCTTTTTTCGCCAGATACATGGCCTAGTCAGCCGCATCCAGCAACCACTCAAGGCGGGTTATCTGGTCCGGCACCAGGCCCTGACTTGGCTCGCCTTTTTCGCATCAGTCGACCCGTCATTCCCACCATCATTCCCGGATATTTTCGGTTACAAGATTGGGATCGGATTCGATCTCGTCCTCGGTAAACGGGAACTTTATCCACTGCTTGTTCGAGTATCTTTGCGTCTGATCCCGAAAATGCGGATTGGCCGGGTCGGTGGACTGCGAGTAGGTGACAAAACCTTCCGCAATCGGGCGGCAGGACTCCGCACAGCCCGGTTCCCAGGTTACGGTCTGGATGTAGCTGTTGCCACGCAGCACCGGGTAGCCGGTTGCGTTCAGCGGTGCGCCGCCGGTTACGGTGAAGGAACCGGTTGCATTACCGAGATCGCCGAAGATGGGGATGCGCCCCGGTTCTTCGGCGTCGTGAATACCCGAATACTGGACCTCACCAAACGGTGCATCCAACGGGATTCCTCGCGTATTGATACGGCTTACCGCATCACCCAGCGCGGCGGGTACCAGAGGATTGGCCACGTTCAAATCGCGTGGGGTGTTCACCGGGTTACCGGCCGAGAATGGGTAAGCCAGAACGGCGGCACGTCAAGAGGTAACGGCAGCGGCAACAGACCGTCATCCGCGCGGGTCCAGAATTCGCGCCAGATGTGACCGCCGACCGAATCCAGGTTGGTGGCGCGGTCCCAGTTGGCCAGTACGCCGCAGGCTTCGGTTACGTCCACCGGGCCGCTGGCGGTCAAAACCGTACCCGGCGCGCAGATGCTGTTCACCACATCATTACCCGCCAGTTCGGCGGAGTAGATCGAGCTGTCGAGCACGATTTCCTGCAGATTGTCGAGATTGAATTTCGTACCGGCCAAGCCGTCGCTGCCATCCAGACGGCGTTGAATTTGCAGAATACCCAGGCGCGTGCGCAGGCTGCGTTCGGTTTCTTCGGAACCTATGATCGCAGCAAAACCGGTGAGACGCTCGGCCGGATTGGTTAGTCAGTAGCTATCATTCATGTTGGAAACGTGATCGTTGCGCACTAGAGACGGCAGATGCGATGGCCCGAAAATGCCCGGTGCCGGGGCATCATCATCCGTACCCCAGTCGCAGGACGAACGCGAGCCTTCGAGCACCGGCAAGCCCGGCATCAGCACCGCAAATACCGGCGCCGCCAAGCTCTGGCAACGTAGCCTAGCCCGCCGGACCCCGGTAACTGCGGCCGATGCGGTAGCCGTGCCCGGTCCCGATGATCTGTTGATTGAGTGGCCACGTCCCAAGTGGACTAAGAATCTACGTTATAGCCATGCACAGTCACAAGCATTGCCTGA
>JBDNIO010000139.1:0-8289 GCA_041688215.1 Salinisphaeraceae bacterium
CATCGAACTATATGGATCGTCATTCCCGCGAACGCGGGAATCCATATTCCGCGGCACTTTCACTGGATTCCCGCTTTCGCGGGAATGACGTTACAGATCAATAACTTATAGAAAATCACTATTCTTTGGTGACATAGCCTTGATTTTTTTCAATCCCGCCTCGGTAGTGGGGTAGACCTGTGCATAGAAGGGGTTTTCCTCGGCTATTTCCTGCGCAACGGCCAGCCGCGAGGTCATACGTCCCGCGCGGGCGAACGCGGCCTGCATATCCGGACGTAACAGAAAATCAATGGCGGCTTCAGCCAACGCCTTGCGTTTGGTGTCTGCGGGAATAACCCACATAAGCAGCGTATAAGCGCGGTCATCTTCAGGCACGGTGGCGCCGAGTTTGGGCCGCTCCCGCAGTGCCGGCAGCATGTCGCTGCTGTGCATGTTGCCGATGGCGGTATTCTCCTGCGCGAGATTCAGCGCCATGTCGCTGGAAGTGGGCCACCAGTAACCCACGCGCTCACGATTATCGCGGGCGAACTGCATGACGCCCTCCAGGTTATTCGCCATTTCCTGATGGGCGGTGCCCGCTTTGCCGGCCTGCGCTACTTTCATGGCAGCAAAAGTATGCAGCGACATATAGAAAGAGTTGTACATGCCGAGTTGGCCGGCGACGTCGTCGCGCAGCAGGTCGTCCCACTTTGTGGGTTGGAAATCGATGAGGTCGCTGTTCCAGGCCAAGGTCATGGCGGAATCGGGGAAAGGTATGCCGTAGCTTTCGTCGTATACCCAGTTATCCAGCGATGAAGGTGCGACTTGCTTGCGATTGGGGATATTTTCGAGGTTGATGTTCTGAAACAACCCCTCGCGAATGGCTGGATAGCCCTGGGTGGCGTCGGTGAGCACCAGATCGAACGCGGGCTGGCCCGGCGGTGAGGCTTTGAGTTTCGGGATGGAATCCCACCAGCCAGGGTCGGGGATAACCGTGGCGCCGGTTTCAGCTTCAAAGGCCGGAACAAACGCATCTCGAAAGCCTTTTTCCCAGGAACCAGAGTAGACGAAAACCTTGAGCGTTTCGCCTTCAATAGCGCGCTTCTTTACGCCGCTCGCAGTATTTGTCTGGCTGTTGCAGGCGGAGAGTAGCCACGGCGCGGTCAGGCCCAGGCCGGCGGCACCCAGGCCGCTGAGTACACGGCGGCGTCCGACATCTGTATTTTTACTGTTATCTGTCTTGTTCATAGTGTGTCCCTGATTACAAATCGTGGCTGGAGGTTTATTACTCCGCAGCTTCTGCTTCCGCCTCGGCAAAATCGCTTTCAGGCACCATCGCCACCGGGCGCACCCAGCCTGCGCTGCCGTCACGTAACTTGATGGGGAAGGCCATGAAATAGAAGCCGGTGGGTTTGGGCAGGGCTTCCAGATTAGTGAGTTTTTCAAGATGCATATGCTCACGCTCGCGGCCCACAAAGTGCAGCGGAAAAAAGCGCGGTTCGCCGGTTTCGAAATCCTGGCTCATGGTCTCGTAGGACACATCCATGGCGTAGGCGTCGATTGCGATTAGCTTGATGCCGTGGTCGAGTATGTAATGCAGGGCCTCCTCGGAGAGCCCGGCCTGGTCCTCGAAGTATTCGTCATCAATGTCTATTTTTTCGTCCGCGCCGGTCCACAGCAACGGGATCATGCCGGGTTTGAGTTCGGCGCCGATGCGGGCCAGTTCTTCCTCGACCATTTTGGCGCTAATGTCCTTGCGGGCGTTACCGCGGAAATCCAGCCGAATGCCTGGGCCCATGCACCAGTCCAGCGGCACCTGATCTATTTTCTTGGCCGGCTTGCCTTCGCATTCGGGGCCGAAATGAAAGGGTGCGTCGATGTGGTTACCGGTATGGTCGCTTAGATGCACCGAGGTCCAGGCCATGCCCAGACTCTCGGGGAAGTCGTCTTTTCCGACTTCCTTTTTTTCGTTGACTTCACGCAGATTGAAGAATTTAGCCATGGCCTGCGCACCCTTGGCGTGGTCTACGTGATTAGCGCGGTAGCCCCAGGGCGGGTAGGCAGCCTCATCGAGAAAGACACCAAGATCGATTACGCGCATGGGTTCGTTAAACATCGGTTTACTCCTCGCGGCGGGCGCCGCATTTTGCTAGAAAAATCATGAGCCAATTGTTTCGCAGCGCTAAGGATTGCTTTCTACGCATACTTTGTAATTGTACATTCGCAACACTACGCCGCATCCGGTTCAGGCGCGGCCACGCTAAGCGCCGCGCCCACCAGGTATCCGCTGGTACACATCAATAACCCCCACAGGTTAATACCCAAGGTTTGTGCGTATTTGCCCTGGCCTATATCCACCCAATCGGGGATAACTTCCAGGCCCACAAATTTCTGTATCACCAACAGCACACCCACGAGTACGCCAGGCCATAGGGCTAAGTGAAACGATAGTGGACCGGCGGAGCGTATCCACGACAATAGAAAAATAGGCGCGAGGCCCATAATGGCGGTACCGCTAATAGTGGTGGCGGCGATTACCGCCGGTCCGACGCCGTTGATATACAGCGACATCAACGGCAGATTGCCCAGCAGTGCAATCACAATCATGGCCTTGCGACCGGTTATCTTGTGTTGCTCGGTGGGCTCTTCGCGGCTGCGGCCGGGCCAGTCGCGGGCAGCGAACTTGGCGGTGGAGCTGAACGTGGAATCCATCGTGGAGCCGGCGCTTGTCAGCATCACCGCGTTGAAGATTAGCGCCATCCACACGCCGAAAACGGCGGGCACCGTAACCGCCACCGACGGGCTGGTTTCGATGCCTTGCGCGATTGCGTACAGACCCGCGGTGCTGAATAGCAAGATCAGGCCGCAGCCCAACACTGAGGCTAAAATAAAGCCGAGTACCATTTTGCCCGGCGATGTGATGAAAGCCCGATCGGTTAGCACCGGGTCGTGAAACCCGTAAGACAAGGTTTGCACGAGTGCCAGCGCGGTAAAGGTTAGGCCACCCGCTTGCATGGCCGGCGTAATGGCACCGCTGGCCAGCGTCGGCAAACCGGTTTGCATAAATGCCGGCGCCATCGCGACCAGGGTTACCACTAACAGGATCGAAATGAGCAGCATCTGCATTGCGTCGGTAAGAATCGACGAGCGCAGGCCGCCCCGCCAGCTATAAAATACTGTGAATGCGGTCACTACGAGTGCGGCGATCCAGTAGCCGAGGCTACCCTCGGCGCCAAAGAATTGTGAAGTGACTTTGGTATTCGACCAGACTTCATTAAATAGCCGGATTGCGATCACGCCTAAAAACATCTTGGCGGCGAAGCCGCCGTATTTAACGGTTAAGAACTCGGCCAAAGAGCGGAACCCGCCACGCGTGCGCAAAAAATACACGGCAATGCCCACCACAATAAACGACAGGTAATAGGCTGCGTAACCCAAGCCGCCCCACAGGCCGAAAGCGGCGGACAGGTTCATGGTGTTGTCCAGGCTTTTCGCCATGACCCACGAGATAGCGGTGGTTACGCCGAGCAGCAATACCGTGGGTTGAACGCCGGTTTTAGACGCACCGCCGAAGAACGGTTTGGCCTCCACCCGCCCGGGCGAGACAAGCAATACAGATACGCAGTAACCAATCAATACGAGCCAAGGGGCAATCAGTAACCAACTCATTGTGGAATCTCCTGTCCGCTACCGTGATCGCTAAAATTTAAACTGCATTTCCGTGAGCAGTAGCGGTATAAACTCACTGTCGTCGAAGCCGCGTATTGCCGAGGGGCCGTTAAAATAATGCCCGATGGCATTAACCTGGAGACGCGTGTTGGGGCTAATAAACCAGTTCAGGCCAAGCGTGCCGGCGTAGAGTGTATCGCCGTCGCCGCCGGTTTCTGCATCGATGGTTACGCCCTCAGCCCGGAATAAAAGTTCGACACCCTCACTATGATTACCCTGGATAAAATAAGAAGGCTGAATATATCCACCGTAGAAATTGATGTGATCATTTTGGGCGATCAGCGGCACACCGCCACTGGTTGCGCCAGCGGGGTTTTCGTTGCCGTCAAACTGCAGGGCCAGGAATTCGCCGGTCAAATGCCAGGGGTGCGGCCGCCATTCAAAGTGAACATCTACGCCGCGACGGGACCCCTTGACCGGGATCGACAAATAGGCTGAAAAACCGAGATCGAAAACTGTGAGTAATTGTTCTTCTTCGCTGGTAAAGTCTAATGCAAGCCCGGTAATCAGTTCCGGCGACCACACATAGTTCAGACGGGCCTGAATTTCTTTTTGCTCATTGTCCTCGTCGATATTGTCGTTAGCCTGTCCATTGCCGTTATAGATACCAAGACGATAAATCCACTCGTTTTTTGCGCCCAAGGCCCCATGCGTTTCAACACCGAACTGAGCATCGGTCGCGGGTAAAACAAACAGACTGTTAATGGCAACACCGCGCTCTATGGTGTCGATTGATCGCGACGAGGTGGTATCTTCGTTATTAAATGGAGTAATAATTTTGCCGAACAATAACTGCAGATCGTCATCGAAAATCTTCCAGTTACCGGTGGCCACGATCAACCCGAAATCCGAGCCGCCGGGGGTGCTGCCGGGACCACCATCAATTTCCACAAAGGCCTGAAATTTGTCGCTGAAATCTACGATAAAGTCCAAGCGGGCACGCCGAATATCAAACTCCCCATTTCCGTCACTACGGTTCAGGCTTCCGTCGTAGACTGCGCCGAGAGCCTGCACGTAACCTAGTATGCGTAACTGGGCTTCCTCGGTGCGGATAAAAAAGCCTCCACCACCTTTGTTATAGCCCACCTCCACGGGCTCTTCCTCTGCCGCTTGTTCCGAAATTTTTGCAGTATCTGTCTCAACTGGTTCAGGTAGCGGCTGTCGCTCCAGCTGTTTTTGCTGGTCAGCCTGCACCGTCCCCATGGTCTGAATTTGTTGTTGCAGCTGTTTATTTTCGCTCTGCAGTTTTTCCAGTTGCTCGCTGAGCTGCTGTTGCGCGCGACGTAATTCCTGTAGATCGGGTTGACTATTCTGTGCACTAACGCTGCCGGCGGCACACAGGCTGGCGGCAATAAACCCCGCGATCAGAAAGTATTTTTTATTCAAGACCCTGGTTGCTGGCATGAAGCCCCCCGCCTGTGCACATATGTTTGGCCGGTTACGTGTGTAGCGCCGGACTCCGGGGATCGTATCGGTTTACCAGGCGGAAATAATCACGCTTCTATAACGATTGGAATATTGCCTCGGGTTTTATTTATCTCGGTATTCATGAGATACGCGCCGCTGTGCGGGAGGCCACTCACGAATTAATCGGTGATGTCTTACTATAAGGTGTCCTTTCTGAAATAGACCCTCAGCAAAAGCGGTCATTAACTATATGCAACACCCACCGAACGAACTTGTCTGAGATGAAAGCCAGCCGGCAGATTCTTTGCATCGAAGACGACGCGCACATCGGCCATCTGATTTGCCTGCAGTTGCGCGATCTGGGGCATCAGGCCGAATGGGTCGCTGACGGCGAGCAGGGCCTGCAACGTGCGCTTGCGCAGCGTTTTGATATGGTCATACTGGATCTGAAATTGCCCAACTGCGATGGTTTTGAAATCTGCAGCCAGATCCGCGTCCGTAACTGGCAGACCCCTGTAGTTATGCTTACCGCAAAAGCCGGCAAGCACGATATTATTCGCGGTCTGGAACTGGGCGCAGATGAATACATCACCAAGCCATTCAGCATGCCGGTGTTTGTGGCCCGGATTGAAGCGCTGTTTCGCAGAATCGCAGTCGATCGGGCACATCAGGACACCCATGCAGAGCCTTTTGACTGCTGCGGATTTGTTGTGGACCCGCAACGCCGCGAAATCCGTCGCAACAATCAGAGCTTGCCCCTGACCGCAAAGGAATTTGATCTGCTTACCCTGTTCGCGCGGAATCCTGGCCGGGTTTACAGCCGTGCCGAGATTCTCAAGACAGTCTGGGGCGAAGAGTTTGAAGGTTATGATCACACCGTGAATACCCACATAAACCGCTTGCGTAACAAGATAGAACCCGACCCGGCAAAGCCGGTGTATATTGAAACCATATGGGGCGTGGGTTACTGCTTTAGTCGCGATCTGGCTCATAACAGCAAGTAACAGATTGCGATGCCGGCATTATTTCGTAGTCTGTATGCCCGTATCGCCATTGTTTATCTGTTGTTGCTTGTCAGTCTCTGCGCTATTTGCAGCTGGCTGATTGTGGTGAACGGCAACCGCTTTGTAGCGGAAATGGAGCAGCGGTTTAACCTCATGCTGGCGGCCGATATTGCCGCACAGCTAGCCCAGCCTCTGACAACAGATTTGAACGGCCAGGCTATGCGCCGGGCTGTGCAACAGATAACCAATTTCAACCATTCCCTAAGCCTTTACGTCCTCGACCAACGAGGCAAGGTGCTTGCGACTTTTTCCTGCCCCCAGGCGCTGGGCCGGACGTTGACCATGCAACCGCTGCTGGCATTCATAAATGCGAGTGCCACCTTACCTGTGCGCGGTGAGGACCCCTGCAACGGACAATCGCATAAGATTTTTTCTGCTGCGCCGGTAGATCTGGGCGTACAGGGCAAGGGTTATCTTTATGTGATTCTCGATAGTCCCCTGAATGCATCGCAGGCCAGCCGTATTCGCGGCAGCTACATCCTGCGTACGCTTGGACTGATTGCCCTGGCAGCGTTGCTGGTTACCGGGGTCGTGGGTCTGATTCTGTTCGCATGGCTAACCCGACGTTTTCGCAGGCTCACAAACAGTGTCCATCGTTTCAAGGCAGGCGAATATGACGCTATCGTGGAGGATACTTCCGGAGATGAAATCGGCGACCTGGCGCGTGCGTTCAATGCTATGGCTGCCAGAATCAGGCAGCAAATTGAAGCGCTAGAACAGACGGACAGCATGCGGCGTGATCTGATAGCCAACATTTCGCATGATTTTCGCACCCCGCTGACCTCGCTTCGCGGTTATGCCGAACGATTGTCGGGCACTAAAACCATGAACGAGCACGAGCACCAGGCGCATCTCAAGCACATGCACGCCAGCATTGCGCAACTTACCCAACTGGCTGATTCCCTCTCAGTACTTTCGCAGCTGGATGCGCACGAAGCCGCTGTG
The DNA here is from genome assembly GCA_041688215.1 of Salinisphaeraceae bacterium. Classification (GTDB taxonomy): domain Bacteria; phylum Pseudomonadota; class Gammaproteobacteria; order Nevskiales; family Salinisphaeraceae; genus JBDNIO01. Next base: position 7,125 of record JBDNIO010000139.1, read on the forward strand.
CGTTTTGAGCCTTTTTCACTCGCTGAATTAATCCAGGATATCTGCGCAAAATTCCAGCCACAGGCGCAACAATCCGGAATCGCCCTGACTGCCGTACAGCCTCTTGCCGACGGCGACGTGACACATGTTAGTGCAGATATTGCACTGATTGAACGTGCTATAAGCAATCTGGTCGAGAACGCCTTGGCCAGTACCGACCTGGGCGGCGAAGTTCAACTCAAGCTGGAGACCGGTACGAACCATGTCAGTGTTACGGTTAGGGATAATGGGGCCGGCATTGCTGAAGAGGAACTGGAGCTAGTTACCCAGCGTTTCTACCGTACCCAGGCGAGTCGCTCACAGGGACGATCGGGGTCAGGGCTGGGTCTGGCGATTGCGCGCGAGATAGCAGAGCTGCATGGGGGCACGTTGTTGTTGCAGAGTCAGCCGGGCAAAGGCAGTCAGATCGGCATACGATTGCTGCTAGTGCCGTAAGCAATCAGTCAAACGAGATCCGGCAGCAGTCCAGGTCCAGAACTGTACGCGCATCGCCGCCACCGCTGACGGTCTTGGAGACCAGTCGGTAAAGCACGGATTTACCGTCACGCTCGGCCGCCACAATGCGCGCATCGCGTAGCACGCGCAGATGATGCGAGAGCAGGCTTTGTTCTACGTCCAGCGCCTGCATGAGTTCGCCTACGTGTCTGGGCCCGTGCATAAGGGCGCGTACGACGGCCAACCGGGTTTCGTCGGAGAGCGTTTTCAGCCGGGCGGCGCAGAGTTCGGGATTGCTTTTTGTCATCAGTGCAAGAATACCGTATTACTCAGGAAGGTGATGCCGGGCTAGGAGGCTGTTGGACTCAGGGGGTTGTAGCGAGGTGGTGGGAGAGCGAATCCATTTTTTTGATCGTTTGACGCGAATAGTTTCGCTATTTAAGGAGAAGAATCGAAAAAATGGGCCGTTCGCCCCACCGCCGCAGTAAATTCATCTGAGTCCGACAGCCTCCTAGCCCCGACGCCCCTCTACGTACGCCTGTGTGCGCGCGTCTTGCGGTCGTTCAAAAATGTCCCGCGTTCGGCCAAACTCCACCAGCCGGCCGATACCGTCGTCGGCCCAGAAGAAGCCGGTGTAGTCGGCGATTCTATGCGCCTGGGCCAGATTGTGCGTAACGATGAGTACAGTATA
>JBDNIO010000140.1:0-12472 GCA_041688215.1 Salinisphaeraceae bacterium
GTCCGGAGCTGTGGATGGCCTCATTAATCGAATTTTTCCGTGTTTGATGGCCCGCCGCAAGGCGGGACCCGTGTGCAGCTAATTTAGCGTGAACCGAAGCCGCGACCTTCAGTATCAACTTCCACCACGATACCGTTTTCCAGAATCACTTTTCGCAACAGGCGCCGCCGGCCGAAGTTATAGACCCAGAACTCGCGTAATACGGGTACCAGAAAGTTGGGTTGGTACAGGGGGCTCCCGCCAAAGCCGTTTCTATTTCTGTTTCGATTACTGAAGACGACAGAACTGTTAGCTTGGTCCGGGTCGACGCAAAGTTCCAGCAGTCGGTATTTGCTCAGCCCTTCTACCAGATCGGCCGGTTGGCAGCGTCTGGGCCCAGGCGTGGGAAAGCCATAATTTGCACTGTCTATACGCTCGAGAACCCCCTCGCGAAACTCCAGAATCTGCACCAGCTGCGAGGAACCAAAGTTGTAATACCATTGTTCAACGTTCGGCACGGCCCGATGTGGGCTGGTTACATTCTGTTGCCACTGGTCTATGAAATCTGGCTCTCCACACTTTTCCAGAACCTCGACGGCAAAATTCCCACGCATGATCAGGCTGCTGCCACAGCACAGGGTTTTTGCGCGCACGGAAGCGGACAGGAGCAATAGTAGTAACAGTGTCAGATTGGCGATCAGATGATGCACGGCAGGCTACCTGGGCGCGTCCAGCCGGAAACGGGTCTCGCCCAGCTTAAATATCGCACCCTCTTCATCAATTATCACCACTGCCGGGCCTTCCGGCAGGCGCTGCCCTTCATGCATCCGCCGCCCGTTTACCAGCACAAAACTGCGTCCGGGAATACTGCTGTAAAGATGGCCATTTATTTCAAGTGCCGGCATGCCCGTGCGTTGCGTCGGCGCCAATGCTTTTAGATGTGGAATTTCTTCGGGGGGTGCAGGTGCAGTCGTCTCGGCCTCTTGAAAAGCTCTTGAACTGGCGGCTACTTGTGCCTCGGTAAGCCCTGGCAAGCGCTTTTGCTGCGCGGGGTTGGTTGCGGCCGGGTACTGAACCTGGGGTGGCTCAGACGCGGATTCTGGCGTTTGCACAGCGGGTTCCAGCCCGTCGTTTTTTGCAGTATCCGATGCAACTACGGATGCGGGTGTGTCGGCGGGTGTTGTTTGCAACCTATTCGTTGTGCCAGCCGGATCCGGCTGGCTTGTCATTGCGTTCACCGCAGGCGGTGCCAGGTCATCATCCGAGCCACCAAGCCACCAGAAACTGCCCAAAGCAAGCAGGTTGATTACCACCAGCCCCACAATTACAGCCAGTAACCAGGCTGGTGTGGATCGGTGTTGCCCCCTGTCCTGCTCGTCTAGGCTGTAGGAAAGGTCTGGCACTCGCCCCAGATTGCGTTCTTTTTCAGCCTTGCGCAGCGCATCCAGCAAATAAGACATGGCTAGACTACGCTTCCAGTATTGCTTCTAATGCACTGACCATATTTATTTTTATCATCGAACACAGCGGATTATCTCTTTGTTTCCGCGGCTATATAGACAATGGCTGCCCGGTCTATTTCGGGCGTAGGTGCACGCGCGCCGGTTATGGGTAGACAACGTATTCGCGTGGCTGCGATCCCACCCGCTTGCAAACGGTTGGCTACAGCCTGCGCGCGCCCCATGGCCAGGTCGCGTAAGCGTGCCGTTTCCAGGTTTTCGTTATAAGACATACCGGCAACAAAGATAGCGGCTGAAGTATCATATATTGTGGCTGCCAACTGTTGCGCCCTGTCACTATCGGCTTGCCTCAAATCCATTGAGTTGACATCAAACTGTACCTGCAGCAACTCGCGGGCCGGAGGTAAATCGCTAATCTCGCTACAGCCTGCCGGTGCCTGGGCAACTACTTGATCGGCTGGGAGTGCAGAGTCGTCATCTGCAGAAGAATCAAGCAAGGGTGTGCCCGGTGCCGGATGCTGGTTATTAAGCGCAATCATGGTTCGGGCGCCGACCAGGCCGTCCGGCTCCAGCCCCTGCGTTATCTGAAACCGGCGCAATTGTGCACCTAGCGCGTCATCGAAAATCGAAGAAGGTGGCCCCACCTGCGATTCCGGATTATTACCTTCAGCCAATGCCAGGGAACGGCGCAACCAGATGACGGAACCCCCAACCGAACCCGTTCCAATTCGACGAGTAGAGGATTGCAGGCGCCATAACATCTGGTATTCACCATTCCATACACGCGCCAGTTGGCTAGGTGGCCATTCGCGAATGCCATCATCGGTAATCAGCGTTGCCTTGCCCGCATCAAGTTTGCTCAATAAAACCGTTTGCTGTTGATCACCTTGCTTGAGAACAAGCAAGGCGGGGCGGTTGAATCGCGCCAGATCAGCCAGGCTTCCTCGCTCTTCCAGGCAGCGCAAGTCACCGATGTTAAGTGAATCGCAGCTGATGTCGACCTTGGCCCCAAATACCCCCCACAGGCGCAGCAACTGACTCATGCTGGCATCACTTTCCGGCAACTCCACCACCGATTCAGCTTCAGACGAACCATCCTGTGCAGCGGTTTGTGTCGCATAGTCGCTTACAGACGATTCGTCAGCGTCGTTCTGCGCCTGTCCGGCATCTGCAACTTGCTGCGCTGGGCTCGGGCTCAAATCGCTCCCACCAGATGGCAAAGGCACCGCATCCAGTACATAAAAATGCAGGCAGAATGCCAGCAAGGTGGCGCCCAGCAGCACGGCCACGGGTACCAGTTGCTGGCTTGATTGTGCCTGCGGTCTCAGCAGGGTGCTGGGCAGGGCCTCCCGCGCAGCGCGCTGTACCATATTCGCTGTAACACGCCTGGTTTCACCCGCATAGGCGCCCATGAGCGCACGCTCACAAATTGTGTTGATCAGGCGCGGAATACCACCGGAATAGCGGTAGACTGCGGCTCGCGCTCGGGTACTGAATACCTCAGAAGCCCCTCCGGCAACACGCATGCGATGGCTGATGTATTTATCCGTAGCTGCGCGGTCCAGACCATGCAGATGAAAGCGTGCCGTAATGCGCTGCGCCAGTTGTCGCATGTCTGGCCGGGCCAGAATCGCTTCCAGTTCTGGTTGGCCCACCAGGATGATCCGCAGCAACTTGTGCTTGCCAGTCTCCAGGTTGGTAAGAAGGCGTACCTGTTCCAGCACTGCTGGACTCAGATTCTGTGCCTCATCAATGATTAATACCGTTCGCCGACCTTGCGCATGGGTTTTCAGCAGGTGTTCGTTTAGCCGGTCTATCAACGTTTTGAGTGATAACTGGCCGCGCGACGAATATTTGATATGCAGTTCGTCGCAGATGGCGGCCAGCAGATCTATAACCGTAAGCTGGGGGTTCAAACAAAGGGCAACATCCACATCGGTTACGTCTTTTCCCTGTTCCAGCAGGGCGCGAATCAGGGTAGTTTTGCCCGTGCCAACCTCGCCGGTGAGCTGCACAAAGCCGCCGTGCTCCCCAGTGCCGTAGAGTAAATGGCCCAGTGCCTCACGGTGATGCGCGCTCAGATACAGAAACGCCGGGTCTGGCGTTATTGCAAAAGGGTGGTCCTGCAAAGCAAAATAGCGAAGGTACATGAGTTAACCGTAGCGTAAAGTCACGCGAAAAACAGTGCGGTATCTTACTCTTTTAAGGGTGGAGCCGGAAAAAACACAGCAAAATTTTTCGCACAAGCGGCCCAGGCCAGAGTAAAATGTCGCTGCGTGAATGCGCAGTGGCCAGCGAAACAGTCAGATCAGTCGCCAGTTCACGTAAATCCAGCAAGCTGGTCTGCGCCGCAACTGGCGTTAAAGCCTGATTGTCAGTCAGTTATAGTGGCGCGGATTGCCGAGCCTACAGAATTATGCGTTGCTCAGTAGGGTATGCTGCTGGCGCGAAATACAATCGCATAAAACTATGAATTACAGTATTCCACGCCAATGGCAGCCCTACGCCCAGCGTTTACCCACGCTGTTAAACCTGTTGTTGGTGGTATTCATAGCTTTCGCTGTAGCCCGGCTTTTCTGGCTGATATGGCCTGTGGAGCACACATTTGCACCCACCGCCACAAGTAATACCCGGGACGTTCCTGAAGCAAGCAGCATCAAGGTGGATCAGATTGCAGCTGCCTATATGTTTGGAAAGCAAGAGAAAAAAGACGCCAAGCCCGACCCGAACAAACTGATTAATGCCCCCGAAACCCAGTTGAACCTAACCCTGACCGGCATCGTTTCCAGCACCCGGGATCACGATTCCCGCGCCCTGATAAAAGACAACAAAAACGAACAGAATCCCTACTCTGTTGGCGGCAGCATCACCAATAATGTCAAACTGCATGCCATATACAGCAATCGGGTCATACTCGATCGTAGCGGGCGTTTTGAAACGCTAATCCTGGAGCAGGAGAAAAAAGCCAGGGCGGCGTTAGCACAAGCCGTAAAAACCGCACCTGATAGCTCGGCAAGTACTCAGCAAGTAGAGCCCGATGTTGCAGAGGATATCGGCCAGGCAAGAGAACAGATACTGCAGGACCCATCCAAAGCGTCGCAATATCTGCGCATTCAACCTGAACGCCGCGACGGCAAAATAGCCGGCTACCGTGTTTACCCGGGCAGCAACCGGGCGTTGTTTCAGAAAGCCGGACTAAGACCGGGGGAATTAGTCACTGCGATTAATGGTCAATCACTCGAGAATCCCGGCGAATCCCTGAAATTACTGGGCGACCTGGCGCAAGCCCCCAACGTTAGCGTTACCCTTGAGCGCGGTGGACAAACGCGCACCCTGACTGTGAGTTTTCAATGATGACACCCAAATACCTGCCTGTCGCGCTTGTCACCGCCCTGCTTTTGCTGGCTTCGCCATGGGCCCAGGCACAAGGACAGCCGCAACCGTTGGCAATTCCGCAGGGCAACGAAGAATTTACCCTCAATTTCAAAGACGCGGACATTACCGCGCTCATCGCTACAGTGAGCGAGATAACGAGCAAGAATTTCGTCGTCGATCCGCGTGTCAAGGGCAAGATTACCGTGCTTTCCTCGCGCGCCATGTCGCCGGAGGAGCTCTACGAAACTTTTCTCTCGGTACTGGAAGTCCATGGTTTTTCAGCGGTCTCCGCAGGCGCGGTGATCAAGGTTGTGCCTCAGGTGACCGCCAAGCAGGACGGCGGATTCGGCGAGGTGGCCGGCACCAACGAAGATATCGTTACGCGCGTGCTCGAGGTGGAAAACGTCCCGGCCGACCAATTGGTGCCTATCCTGCGTCCGCTGATTCCCCAATATGGCCACTTGGCGGCCTATCCAGCTTCCAATATTCTGATTATCTCGGATCGCGCTGCGAATGTAGATCGCATGGCGCAGATTGTGCGTCAAGTGGACAGAAAGGGGAATAGCGAAGTCGAGCGCGTGCCTCTGGAGCATGCCAGCGCCACGGAAGTGGTGCGCGTCCTGACGCAATTGAAATCCGAGGCCGCACAGCGTTCCCCGACTACGGCCAATTTCACAGTACTCGCCGATGAGCGCACCAACAGCGTGTTGATCAGCGGCGACCCTGGCAGTCGTGTGCGCTTGCGCGCAGTTATCGCCGACCTGGATACGCCGGTGGAACAGCAAGGCGGCACCCAGGTTATTTATCTGAATTACGCCGACGCAGAATCAGTCGCCCCGGCGTTGCAGAACTTCACCACCGGCGCAGCAGCCCAGCAAGGCGGACAAGCCGGCGCCGCAGGTGCGGCCAATGCCGCGCGCAGCGGTGGCAATGGCGGGGTAAACGTTATCGCCGAGCCGGGCGCCAATGCACTGGTGGTCACTGCGCCGGCAGACGTCATGCGCGAAATTCGCTCGGTAATCGAGCAACTTGACATCCGACGCGGTCAGGTCTTGGTAGAGGCAATCATCGCCGAAGTAACGCTGGATCGCTCGCGCCAACTCGGGGTGGATATCGTCGGGTTCAACGACAGTCTGTCAGCGGCCGCAAGTGTATTAGATCCGACCACTCTGGGCGCGATTCCCTCGGTCGTCATGAGCGGCACGCCGGTGGGTCTGATCCAGAACGGGCTGAATATTGTTGGCGGTAACATCAGCGGCGGCAGCGGTTTTGCGGCAATCCTGCGTGCGCTCTCCGGTGACACCGACACCAACGTGTTGTCTGCCCCGTCTCTGCTGACGCGCGACAACGAGGAAGCCAAAATTACCGTAGCGCAGGAAGTACCATTTATCACTGGTAACTTCACCAATACAGGCACTGGCGGCGGCGGGGCTAACCTGAACCCGTTTCAAACAGTTGAGCGTCGCGATGTCGGCCTTATTCTGGGCATAACACCCCAGATCAACGCCGGCGATACAATTCAGTTAACCATTAGCCAGGAAGTTTCCAGTATCGCCAACAGTAGCGCGGGCGCCGTGGATCTGATTACCAATCGCCGCACCATCAATACTTCGGTTGAGGTGGAAGACGGGCAGATACTGGTACTGGGTGGTTTGATCGATGACAACGTTAACGTCACCGTGTCGCGCGTGCCTCTGCTCAGTTCTATTCCGCTGCTGGGCGAGCTGTTCAAATTTCGCAGGGTAACTAAAATCAAGCGCAACCTGCTGAATTTTATCCGTCCAACCATTCTCCGCGGTCAGGGTGCAGCCAATTACTACACCCGCCAGAAATACGATTACCTGCGCGATCTGCAAATAGAGCAGCGTAAACGCCGTATTCCGTTATTGCCCGGCGAGCAACGCCCTCTGGCACCTTCTTTGCAGAGTTACGAACAGGAGCCAGACTTCAGTCAAGAAAACACGCGCGATACCAAGCAACTCGAAGAAAGTACAGTACCCACTGCGGACGTGCAGCCGGGCACAGTCGATAACAGCAAACGGCCACAGTTAAGGCCAGAGTCAAGGTAAGCGTCATGCTGGACCCCGAACTGCGACTAACTTTCGCTTTTGCCAAACGCCATGGCGTGGTGCTGGGGCGCGCTGATGAAGCCAGCGTGGATGTAACCTGCCGCCAGAATATAAGTCAGCACTCGCTTAGCGAAGTACGCCGGTTCGCCGGCCGGCCACTTAATCTGCGCATGGTGACCCCTGCAGAATTCGATGCACTTTTGCAGACCGGCTATGAAGGCAAGTCCGCCGAATCCATGCAGATTGTCGAAGGCCTCGACGAGGACATCGACCTCAACAGCGCCGCGCAGGCCCTGAGCGAACCGCAGGACTTGCTGGAATCGGCCGATGACGCACCAATTATCCGCCTGATCAATGCCCTGCTCACCGAAGCCGTCAAGGAAAACGCCTCGGATATTCACATTGAACCCTTTGAATCACGCCTGACCGTGCGTTTCCGTGTAGATGGCGTGTTACGCGAGGTCCTGCATCCGCCGCGCCAGTTGGCACCGGTGCTGATCTCGCGGGTAAAGGTCATGGCGCGGCTGGACATCGCCGAAAAACGCCTGCCCCAGGATGGCCGTATATCCGTGCGTATCGCGGGCCGCCCGGTGGATGTGCGCGTATCCACTATTCCGTCCGGCCACGGTGAACGCGTCGTGATGCGTTTGCTCGACAAACAAGCCGGCCGGCTGGATTTGCCGCAACTAGGCATGCCCGAAAAAACGCTGAAATACATCGACGCACTAATCCATAAACCACACGGCATTCTGCTGGTTACCGGCCCCACCGGTTCCGGTAAAACCACCACGCTCTACGCCGGGCTTACGCGCATCAACGACCGCACGCGCAATATTCTGACGGTGGAAGACCCGATCGAATATTACCTCGATGGCATCGGTCAAACCCAGGTCAACACCAAGGTCGATATGAGTTTCGCGCGTGGCCTGCGCGCCATCCTGCGACAAGATCCGGACGTGGTCATGATCGGCGAAATCCGGGACCTGGAGACCGCGGAAATCGCGGTCCAGGCCTCGCTGACCGGCCACCTCGTGTTATCGACTCTGCACACCAACACGGCAGTCGGCGCGGTTGCCCGTCTGCGTGATATGGGTATCGAGCCTTTCCTGCTGGCTTCAAGCCTGATCGGCATCATGGCGCAACGGCTGGTGCGTACCCTCTGTGCTGCTTGCCGGCAACCCTATCAGGCAGACGCAAGCGAGTGCGCCGTCCTGGGCGCTGATCCGGCGAATCCGCCGACAATTTATCGTCCCGGAGAGCAATGCGAAAGCTGTAATAATTCCGGTTATCGCGGGCGTACCGGCATCTACGAACTGGTTGTGGTTGATGACAAAATGCGCACCATGATCCACGACCAGACCGCCGAACACGTTCTGGAAAAAGAAGCCCGCAAACGCACACCCAGCATTCGTGCCGACGGCATCGACAACGTGCTCAAAGGCGTTACCACGCTGGAAGAAGTACTGCGTGTAACCCGCGAAGAAAGCGTGGTTGCCGAACTGAGCTTGGCCCCTGAATGACGTTAGCGATTACAAACCCCGGGTGTTTTAAACCATGGGTTTTGAACACAGAGGCGCACAGGGGCGCGCAGAGAAGAAAACATAGCGATCATATGCCCTACCTCCGCGCGCCTCTGTGCGCCTCTGTGGTTATTGGAAAAGGCCAGGCTTCGGGTTGGTCCTGTCAGCCCTTGTGTTGCCTTGCTTCGTTCGCATCAGACTTCAAGAGGATGCTGGAAAACGCAACTTTTCGGCGGTCGTTAAGATAAATGGGCGCTTTTGAATATTCGGCGCTGGATTCGCGTGGACGCGAGCGCAAGGGCGTTTTAGAGGGCGACGCACCGCGCGCCATTCGTGCACAACTGCGGGAAAAAGGCCTTACGCCGCTCAATGTCAGCGAAGTTGCTGACCGCGCCGACAAGCGGCGCCTGTTCAGCTACGAACGCGGCCTGAGTGTTACCGACTTGTCGCTGTTTACTCGCCAGCTCGCCACCCTGGCCCGCGCCGGCCTGCCCATGGAGGAGGCGCTGAAGGCCGTAGCCGAGCAAACTGAGAATGGGCGGGCGCAGAAAATCATTGTAGGTGTGCGCGCGCACGTAGTCGAAGGCCAGACCCTGGCCAATGCGTTGGCCCATTTCCCGGGAAGTTTCGACGATTTATATCGAGCCACCGCGGCCGCGGGCGAACAATCAGGGCGCATAGACGAAGTACTCGAAGGCCTGGCCAATTACGTGGAAGAGCAGCAGAATATGCGGCAAAAAGTGCTGGGCGCCCTGCTCTATCCCGCTTTTTTGAGTCTGGTGGCAATTACCATCGTCATCATACTGCTGGCCACCGTGGTGCCCGACCTCGTCGGTGTATTCGAGAGTATCGATGCCGAACTGCCTGCGCTTACCCGCGGACTGATCGCAGTCAGTGATTTCGTCCGCGGCTGGGGCTGGCTAATGGCCATCGTGCTGGCCGGCGCGGTAGTAGCCAGTGCCTACGCGCTACGCCGCAAGGAAATCAAACGCCGCGTGCAGCGCCGTTTACTCAGTATCCCCGTCATCGGTCGCTTCATTCGTGGCGTAAACACCGCGCGCTTCACTCGTACCTTGTCAATCCTGACCAGCAGCGGCGTGCCCGCCCTGGATGCCATGACTATTGGTGCCGAAGTAGTAACCAACTTGCCCATGCGCGAGGCCATTCAACGGGCCGCACGCAAGGTGCGCGAAGGCGAAGCCATTAACCGTGCGCTGGCGGCGGAACACCTGTTTCCGCCGATCACCCTGCACATGATCGCCAACGGCGAACTCGCCGGACAACTGGAAACCATGCTGGCGCGCGCCGCGGAACACCAGGAACGCGAAGTCGAAACCTTGCGCCAGGGCGTAATGGGCATCCTGGGTCCGGCTGTAATCCTGTTAATGGGCGGGCTGGTATTGCTGATAGTGCTGGCGATTCTGTTACCGGTATTCGATTTGAATCAATTGGTTAAATAACGCAGCTTTTGTTTACGAGTTCCGGGTAAAAGCGAACCCCGCGAGAGGCCACCATTTCAGCGCGGTATCTGCGCTCTCGCCGCTGACCTTATTGAACATAGCGACTGGCCGCATGTCTGATAGACTACGCCGCTGTTTTACCTGTTTTTTCGGAGCGAATCCCGCATGCAAACCCAATTCCCTACCCACAGCCTTCAGCGCGGGTTTACCCTGATCGAAATCATGGTCGTGGTGGTTATTCTCGGCATTTTGGCGGCAATTGCCGTACCCCGCATCATGGACCGCCCGGACACCGCCCGCTTGGCCAAGGCCAAGCAGGATGTGCGTGTCGTGGAAGGTGCGCTCAAGCTCTACCGTCTGGATAATTTTCAGTACCCTACGACTGAACAAGGTATATCGGCGCTGGTAACCAAACCGGGCATACAGCCGGTACCCAAAAGCTGGAAACCCGGCGGTTATCTCGATCGTATTCCTGAAGACCCCTGGGGCAACCCCTACCATTACCGCAACCCAGGCGAACACGGCGAAATCGATGTGTATAGCCTGGGCCGAGATAACCGCCCCGGCGGCGAAGGCGTGGATGGCGATATCGGTAACTGGAACCTGCAATCCTGATAGACCCTGATTTGGCTTTGGATAATTCAAGCGGTAATCACATTGCCCTGACGCCCCTGACCTGCGCCCAGCGTACACACGCCGGCTTCACGCTGTTGGAAATACTGGTGGTGATGTTCATCATCGGCATCATCGTGGGCTTTGCCACGCTCTCGGTCGGCGGCCGTGCCGGGGATGACCGTTTGCAACAGGAAGCCGAACGCCTGGATGCACTCATGCAGATCGCCTTGGAGGACGCCATCCTGTATGGCAAGGAAGTCGGGCTCGATTTGACGCCCAAAGGCTACCGGTTCCTGCGCCTGACTGACAAGGGCTGGCAACCGATAGCGCGCAGTGATCACCCTCTGCGGGCGCGCACCCTGGATTCGGAAATGAAACTAGAATTACACATACCGGAAGGCGAGCAATTGAAGCTCGCCGCGCGCGCTAGCGACGCCCGCAATAAAGACAAGAAAGACGATGGCCTGCGCCCGGAAGTGTTATTTCTCTCAAGCGGCGAAGTGACACCCTTCACCCTGGAATTAAGCGCGACCAATGCGGTGAGTCAATATGTACTCAGCGGTGAGCTCACCGGAAAATTAACCATGACCAGCAAGCAGGGTAATGGTTAGGGAGCTAAAAAACGCAGTTTTTCAGCTCCCGCTTGGCATATGGATATGCCAACATTTTCGTGCACTGCGAGTGCTTAAAAATGAAGGAACACGAAAACCGCGTTTTGTGTTCTGTCGATGCCATAATCATTTATATGGGTCCACGGGTGAAGCTTTTCATCAACCTATTAGACAAACCGGCTTCACCCTGCTCGAAGTGCTGGTTGCGGTCGCGGTACTGGCCCTGGCAATGGGCGTATTTATATCCGGTAGCAGCCGTTATGCAGACGATGCGGGGTACATACAGAACAAGACGATTGCCCTCTGGGTTGCGCGCAACCAGTTGGTAGAATTGCAGCTAACCGAACCCTGGCCCGACAAAGGCCGTGATGACGGCGAAGTCAAAATGGGTGGCCGGGAATGGGAATGGCGCAGCGAAATAGAGGATACGCCTGACCCACGCATACGCCGGGCAGAAATCCGCGTGTTCCCGGTAACCCCGGGCGTTAAAATCAAGCAAGACGATAACCCTATGGCCAGATTGACCGGTTACCTCAGCCCCAAAGGCGCCAGTGTCAGTGGCAGCATAAATTTTCAGCAACTCCAGAACCAGGGCTTGACGCCATGAGCAGGCAGCGGGGTTTTACCTTGCTGGAGCTGTTGCTGGCATTGTCGATTTTCGCGCTGATGTCGGCCATGGCCTATAGCGGCCTGACCGCCACCCTGAATGCGCGCGAAGGTATCAACGCCGCACTGGACCGCACCCAGTCTATACAATTGGCTATTTTCCGCATGCGTGCGGACTTGGAGCAAACCACCCCTCGTGGCATACGCGACCAGTTTGGTGACTCGCAACCCGCGTTGCTTGGTAGCGCCGAGAATGGCATTACTTTTACGCGCAATGGCTGGCGCAATCCGCTGGGTGAGCGCCGCAGCAACCTGCAACGGGTCGGGTACCGGCTGGACGATAACGGGAAGCTCCTGCGCCTACACTGGCGCGTACTCGATCGCGCGCAGGATAGCGCCCCGCTGGAAACTGAACTGTTGTCTGATGTCGAGTCCATGGAGTGGCGCTATCTGGCAGAAAATTATGAATGGATAGACCGTTGGCCCCAGGCGCGCAGCGATATCAACCGCAATCCTGATGCGGCCCCTGATAACAGCCTGCCGCGTGCAGTGGAACTGCGTCTGGAAACCGCCACGCTCGGTGAGATTCGGCATTTGTTCTATATAGTCCAGCCCCAGGGTCAGGGCCAGTTGGGGCTACCCGGCCAGCCTTCTGAGGAAAATCAAGCCGAGCCCGAGACGCAGGAAACACCCGAGGCCGAGCCCGGTTCGGCGACTCAATTCGGACTCTAATGAAATTCGCTGCTCACAAGTCACAACAAGGCATTGCGCTGATCA
>JBDNIO010000141.1:0-15386 GCA_041688215.1 Salinisphaeraceae bacterium
GGCCACTCAGGCCGCTTCCGTGCGCTGGAACCGGCCGATTAAAAACTGGAAAGCGGCCATGAATCGATTCCATATCGAGCATGGCGATAGACTACTGGCCAATCAGTAGGTAAATGCAGTTACACAGTTAGCGTTACAGATTCTGCTATACCTGTATGAAGGCCCTGAACTTACATTTTTCTGTCATTGCTCGGATTGTCAACGGACGACCGGCAGTCCCTTATCAGTGGAATTGATGATCGATGGTCAGTCTTTCCAGGTTGAGGGTTCTCTGGATTCGTATGTTGTTACCGGCGACTCCGAAAAGCCCGTGAAGTGCTGGCACTCTGCCAAGTGCGCTTCGGGCATCTATCTTGAATGCGAAGCAGACCCCGGATACATATTCCTGAAGGTGGGAGGCCTGGACGACGCGAGCTGGGTCACGCCGGAGATGCACATCTATACGGCAGCCTCTTAGGCAAAACCAAGAATGATTTCCTGAGGTCTTGCATTCGTAATTGGGCTTGCATAAGATACCGGCTGACCGATCAATCAGTCTGGAATAGCGTGTTACGAGCCGAGCAAAACAGCTGCGCCGAGCAAATCAGGGAACAGGCTAAAAAACTGTTTGCCGCGCGTGGCTTTGATGCGGTTTCAATCAGCGATATCGCCGACGCGGCCGAGTGTTCAAAATCCAATATCTTTCACCACTTCGGTAGTAAGGAGGCGCTTTACTTCGACGTAATGCGCCAGGTCATGCAGCGCTCCACGGATCGAATTCGCCAGGTTATGGCAGATGATATCGATGCCCCCGCCCGACTCGCGCAAACCGTAAAAGACCACTACGCCATGATTAGCGAAGACCCGGAACGCTCGCGTCTGATGATGCGCGAAGTGATGTTTTCGAGTCCGCAGCGCGGCCGCGAACTAGCCGGCCAGGTATTTGGGGAACAGTTCAAAACCCTAACCGAACTCATGCGTAGTATGGGCGACGAAGCCGACGGCCGCGCAGAATTCACTGCATTCATGCTGATTGCTGCCAATGTGATGCACTTTCATTGCCACAATGTGTTGCAACATCTTCCCGGTGCGGAATTTGCCGACGACCTAGATGGCTATGCACATATGGTGACGAACATACTCTTGCTTAACCTGGGCAAAAACTAGCCATGCGCTTGACCCTGAAACACAGATTTCGCACCCCGGCCAACTGCGCGTTAGTTATTTGCATGCTGCTTTCTGGTTTTGCGGTCCACGCAGAAAAAAGCGATCTGCAGAAAATACAGACGGTTAATGAACGCTGGTTAAGCACAGAGCCCACCACGCCTGCCGACGCCAACAATTTTGTGCGCGCTCTTGTAGAAGCCCGGCGCCACGACGCCGCTTATGCTGGGGCACGTGCCGCCCTGGATGCCGGTCGCGAAGCCTGGCCGCAGGCGCGCGCTTCGATATTGCCGTCGGTGCAGGCGGAAATCACGATTGCGGAAATTGAGCGGGATGTAGAAGAAACGCCCTTTTCCAATGCGCCAGGTGGCGCTGGCGGCGGGGCCGGCGGCCCGCCGAGTGCGCCGTTCAGCGATGGCTTCACCAACGAGGAGTACCGTATCGAACTGCGCCAGACGTTGTTCGATTACGGCGTACCCGCGCGCTTACGCCAAGGTGAAACCCGGGTAACCAAGGCGGAACTGGAATTCGCGATTGCGCGCAAGACCCTGATTTCCAGACTGGCCAATGCCTACCTAAACTTTCTTGTGGCCGGTGAGCAATTAGACCTGGCGGTCTCTGAAAAAACCGCGGTCGCAGAAGATCTGGAGCTGGCACAGGCGCGTTATGAGGTCGGCGAAACCGGGGTGACCGGTTACCGCGAAGCGCAGTCTGCGTATGACCTGGCCAACGCGCGACTGGTGGATGCGCGTACCGGGCTGGAAGATGCGCGCGAGGCCTTGTTTGAAGTCACGCGGGTGTCCTACCCACAACTACCGGGTTTGCGCGAAAAAGTTGAATTGCAACTGCCCGAACCGGCCGGGGCCGATGCCTGGGTGAAGATAGCGCTGGATTTCAACGGCGAATATCTGAAAGCGCAACAGGATGTAAAAATTGCCGCCGATGAAATCAAGAATAAGCGGGGTGGGCAACTGCCGCAGCTTGATCTGGTGGCGGCTTACTCCGAACTGGACAACACCGAGTTTGTTTTTGGCAGCGCCAGTCAGGATGCAAGTATCGGCCTGGAAGCCACCTGGAACCTGTTCTCGGGCGGTCGCGTTTTCTCCGAAGTACGTGAAGCCGAAGCCCGGTATGTGGAGAGCAAGGCCCAGCAGCTTAATCTGCAACGGCAAGTCACCACCCGCATCCGCGGCACCTACCGCGCTATTGTGCAGGCCATCGAGCGGATCAAGGCGCAAGAGCAGGTTATTGTCTCGGCTAGGTCCGCACTGGAAGCGACCAATGCCGGTTTCGAGTTTGGGGAGCGGACTCAGGCGGACGTGCTGACTGCCCGTAATACGCTTTTTCAGGCCCGTGTGGACTATACCAACGCGCGCTACAACTATCTTATAGAACTGCTGGATTTGCGGTTCGTGGCCGGAATTTTATCGCAGGAAGACATCCAGCGCGTTGGCATGCTGCTGGGTGGTGATCCGGTTCCGTCCGCCGTAAACCGTATTCAAGCCCAGGAGTAAGCCATGCGTAAACGCATGATAATAATGATTATTGCCTTGATCGTCGTATTCGGCGGCATTTTCGGCTGGAAGGCGTTCGTAAATTTCCAGATCGATAAATTCCTGGCCAACCGTAAGGCCCCGCCGGTGACCGTAGCAACCGCGCAGGTCGAAAAAGATAGCTGGACGCCGAGCCTCACAAGCACCGGTAGTCTGCACGCCATACAAGGTGTGGATGTGACCACTGAAGTGCCTGGCACGGTGGCCAAAATTGCCTTTGAATCGGGCCAGCGAGTAAAGCAAGGCGACTTGCTTATTGCGCTGGATGCCAGCACCGAAAAAGCCGAACTTGAAGGCCTGCGCGCGCAAGGCGAACTGGCGCGGCAAACCCTGGAACGCAAACGCAACTTGCGTAAACGCGGCGTGGGCTCCCAGGCTGATCTGGACGAAGCCCAGGCCACCCGGCAGGAACGCGTGGCTACCGCCCGCGCCAAGCAGGCGGTGATCGATAAAAAGACGATTAGCGCGCCGTTTGCCGGCACGGTGGGCCTGCGGCTGGTCGACCAGGGCCAATACCTGGCGCCCGGCACGCCGATTGTTACCCTGCAAGCGCTGGACCCGATTTATCTGGATTTTTCCCTGCCACAACAGCAGTTGCATCAGGTGCGCGAGGGTCAGACCGTGCGTTTGAAGCTGCAAGGCCAGCAGGATGAGGTGGTGGAAGGAGCGATTATCGCCATCAGCCCCAAGGTGGAAGCCGCGACCCGTAGCTTCAGCGTGCGCGCGCAAATCGACAATGCCGACCGTCGTTTGCGGCCCGGGATGTTTGGTCAGGTGAAAGTGGTTCTGGAGCAATCGCGCGAGGTGCTTACGGTGCCGCAAACCGCCATCTCCTATAACCCTTACGGCGATACGGTATTCAGGGTAGAACACGAACCCGAGGACCGGGAAAATTCGAACGAACAAGACGAGTCGTCCGAGGCAAAACCTGTTGCCCGGCGGGTAAATGTGCGTCTGGGTGAAACCCGCGGTGACCTGGTGCAGGTATTAAGCGGTATCGAGGCCGGCGATGAAGTAGTTGTGGCCGGCCAATTGAAGTTGCGTGGCGGTGACAAACTGATTATTGATAATGATGTAATGCCGCAAAGCAAACGTGATCCCGAGCCGATTGAAAATTACTAACCCATGAAGTTCACCGACATATTCGTACAGCGTCCGGTGTTGGCATCGGTGGTCAGCCTGATCATTCTGCTGGTGGGTTTTCGTGCCTATAATTCGCTTAATGTGCGCCAGTTTCCGCAGTCCGACAAAGCGGTTGTTACGGTACAGACGGTATACGTAGGCGCCGACGCAGAACTGGTCAAGGGCTTTGTGACCACGCCGCTGGAGCGCGAAATTGCCAGTGCCGACGGCATTGACTACATGAGTTCGTCCAGCGTGCAGGGCGTATCGATTATACGGGTTCACCTGACCCTGAATTACCCGCCCAACGAGGCCTTGGCGCAGATTTCCGCCAAGGTGGACAAAGTGCGATCCGACCTGCCGCAAGCCGCGGAAGAGCCCAGTATTGAAGTTACCATCGGCGACGCCAATCCCACCGCGTGGATGAGCTTCGTCAGCGATACGATGGAAAACAACGAGATCACCGATTACCTGAATCGCGTTGTCGTCCCGGCTCTCGCGACTATCCCCGGGGTGCAGAATGCGGAGATTGTCGGTGGCCGGCGGTTTGCCATGCGCGTGTGGCTGGAACCAGACAAACTGGCCGCCTACGGGCTGACGCCGTCAGACGTAAGTACACGTTTGCAGAGTAATAACTTTCTCTCGGCCGTGGGTAGTTCCAAGGGCGACATGGTCGCCATCAATCTGACCGCGTCCACCGACCTGCACGACAAATTGCAGTTCGAAAACATGGTGGTTAAAGAAAGCAACGGTGAACAAGTGCTGTTGAGCGATTTGGGCACGGTCGTGCTGGGCGCTGAAAGCTACGATACCGCCGCAAATTTTGCCGGAGAGCAGGGCCCGTTTATCGGCCTGTTCGTATTGCCGACCGCGAACGAACTTACCGTCATCGAAATGCTGCGCGAGAAATTCCCCAGCTTGAAGGTCGATTTTCCGGAAGCGCTGGACGGCGCCATCGTGTTCGATGCTACCGATTATATTGATGAAGCGATATATCAGGTGATCTTCACCCTGGCCATTACCCTGGCGATCGTAACTTTCGTAATTTTCATGTTCCTGGGCTCGCTGCGCACGGTCGCGATTCCGGTAATTGCCATGCCGCTGTCGCTGGTGGGCGTGGGCATCGTCATGCTGCTTCTGGGTTTTTCCATTAATTTGCTGACGTTGCTCGCGCTGGTATTGGCGATAGGGCTGGTGGTGGATGACGCTATCGTGATGGTGGAAAATATTCATAGGCATGTCGAGGAGGGCATGACGCCATACAACGCCGCCATCAAGGGTGCGGGCGAGCTGGCCATGCCGATTGTTGCCATGTCATTAACCCTGATCGTGGTATTTCTGCCCTTGGGCTTTACCGGCGGGTTGACCGGGAGCCTGTTTTCGGAATTTGCGTTTACCCTGGCCGGGGCGGTGTTCATATCCGGCGTGGTGGCGTTAACGCTGTCTCCCATGTTGTGCTCCAAGTTGCTGAAATCGGAGTCCGGCAACACTGGTTTCGCGCATTGGCTGGATGAACGCTTTGATAATCTGCAAAGCTTTTACCGGCGCCGGCTACACGGCGCACTGGAAACGCGGCCGGTGATTTACCTGTTCGCTGTCGTGGTGCTGGGTTCCTGCTATTTTCTGTTTACCTCGGCGCAGACTGAACTCGCGCCGGTAGAAGACCAGGGCATTATCTTTACGTTCTCTACCGCGGCGCCGTACGCAACTCTGCCGCACACCCAGCTATACACTAAACAGGTCGAAAAGGCCTACCGCAGTTTTGACGAAACCAAGGATTATTTCATGGTGCATGGACTGGGCGGTGGCGGTACGCCCGCGGGCACCAATACCGCAATCTCGGGGCTGAAGCTTTACCCCTGGAGCAAGCGCGAGCGCACCCAGATGGATATAAAGCCTGAGTTGCAGAAAAAGCTGGATTCAATTGCCGGGCTGAAGGCCGTGGCGTTTGAGAGTCCGCCGTTGCCTGGTAGCGGTGGGGGTTTGCCGGTGCAGTTTGTGATCGGCACGACACAGGAAGCCCCGCAACTTTATGGTGTGGCACAGGAGATGCTCAAAGCGGCACAGGACTCGGGTTTATTCGTTTATACCGAACTCGACCTCAATTATGACCGTCCGCAATTTCGCATAGACATTGATCGTGACAAGGCCGCGGCACTCGGTGTAACCATGCAGCAACTCGGCGCGGATCTGGGCACAATGCTTGGCGGTAATTTCGTGAACCGTTTCTCGATCCAGGGGCGCAGTTACAAGGTTATCCCGCAGGTGGTGCGCGCTGAGCGTTACAACCCCGACCTGCTCAATAACTACTATACGCGCAGCGAGTCCGGCGAACTGGTGCCCATGTCTACGCTGGTTAGTCTTGAGCCGGATGTTCAACCGCGCCAACTCAAGCGTTTTCAGCAGTTGAATGCGGCTACGGTGGCGGGTGTGCCCGCACCCGGCGTAACCATTGGTCAGGCCCTGCAATTTCTCAAGGACAAATCGACCGAGGTTTTTCCCGCCGGCTATCAGGCCGATTACGCGGCGCAATCACGCCAGTTTATTCAAGAAGGCAGCAGCCTGGTCCTGACTTTCTTTTTCGCCATTATCATTATTTATCTGGTGCTGGCGGCACAGTTTGAATCCTTCCGGGATCCGCTGATTATCCTCATTACCGTGCCCATGTCGATTGCTGGTGCGCTGGTATTTCTTACCCTCGGCCTGGCCACGGTCAACATTTATACCCAGGTGGGGTTAATTACCCTGATCGGCCTGATTGCCAAGCACGGCATTCTGATTGTGGAATTCGCCAATCAGCTGCAGCGCACTGAAGGCCTTAGCAAGCGCGAAGCCATCGAAAAAGCTGCCGGCCTGCGTCTGCGCCCGATCCTGATGACCACCGCCTCGACCGTATTCGGCGTAGTGCCGCTAATTATTGCCACCGGCGCCGGCGCCGAGTCGCGTTATGCCATGGGTCTGGTGATCGCCACCGGCATGAGTTTCGGCACCCTGTTCACGCTGTTTGTGGTGCCGGCCATGTATATGTTGCTAGGCGAGGATCATCAACACGACGAACTGGCGCCTGAATCTAGCCCGCGCAGCAACGAGCCGCATCACGCCGTGTGATCCATGTGCGGCAAGCCTGGTTTGCCGCGATAACTTGCCAGCGTTCCCTGAATTAAACTCGAAACAGGCGCAGTTTGTGTAGCATGACGGCTATGGGGGAAGAAATTCAGGACATCAGCCCACAAGCTCTGCACGCCTTACTGGCGCAGGGTGCGGTGGTGCTTACCGCCAATCAGCGTTTGTCGCGACGGCTAGGTTATGAATACGCCGTCCATCGCCGCGCGCAGGGTGATACCTGCTGGCCGTCGCCGAAGATTCTGCCCTGGTCTGCCTGGTTGCTGGAAGTCTGGGATGACGCACTGCTGGCGAATGCCCCTATCAGCGATAACACCGCGGCCCGAGTGGTAATGAACCCCCTGCAAACCCTTTTGCTTTGGGAGCAGGTGATCCGCCGCTCGCATCTGGATAAAGGCGTACTCAACATCCAGGCTACCGCGGCCGGCGTGGCACAAGCCTGGGCTGTGTTGCAAGCGTGGTCGCTGCCCTTGCCTCGGATCGAGGATTACCCCAGTGAGGACGCCGCTGCCTTTCGCATCTGGGCGCTGGCTTTCAAGAAACAATGCGAGCGCGCCCGCCTGTTGGACGCCGCGCGATTGCCCGATTTGCTTGCCGAACTCTGTGCGCAAGGCCAGTTAAAACTGCCGAAAGAGATCATACTCATTGGCTTTGATCAGCTCACCCCGCAGCAAAGCCATTTTCTGCATGCGTTGCAGGCACAGCATTGCCAGGTCGAACAGCGGCAGTTTCCGGGTTTGCAAAGCCAGAGCAGTCGGGTGGCCTGCCACGATAGCGAAGATGAGCTGGCGCGCGCCGCGGGCTGGGCGCGTGCCAGATTAACGGCCGATGCCAAGGCAAGCATCGCGATTGTTGTGCCGGATTTACAGGCGCGTCTGGCCCAGGTTGAACGCGTATTTGCCGATGTAATGCACCCGCAACAGATATTGCCGCGCGCTGCGCGCGAGCAGCGCTGCTTTAATATTTCCCTGGGCACGCCTCTGGCCGCCCAACCCATGATTCGTGCTGCGCTGAATATTCTGCGTCTTGCGCAGGGGCGTATCGATGCGCACCAGTTGGGCAGCCTGCTGCGTTCGCCTTACACCGGTGCCGGAACAAGTGAGGCTGCGGGGCGGGCGCAGCTGGATGTCCGGCTGCGCGAACGCGGTGATTATGAGGTATGGCTGGCTGACTTGCTGGGCGTGGCCCGGCGTGCCCTTGCTTCAGATGAAGAACGCGAGTTGGCGCCGCGTTTTCTGCAACAGCTAGAATCCTTATTCGTGCATCACCGGGCAATCACGGGCAAGTTCTTCCACCACCAGTGGGCGGAACGCTTTACCGGCTGTTTACGCGCCATGGGGTGGCCCGGCGAACGTGGCCTGAACAGCAATGAACACCAGCAACTACAGGCTTGGCAAGCTCTGCTGGATAATGTTTCCAGCCTCGATGTAATTGCCGAGGCCGTACCCATCAGCACGGCGTTGGCGCGGCTGAATAACCTGGCCGCGGAACAGCTATTTCAGGCGCGCACCCCCTGGCGGCCTGTACAAATCCTCGGCTTGCTGGAAACTTCCGGACAACGTTTCGACCACCTCTGGGTCTGCGGTATGGACGACGAAAGCTGGCCGGGTCCGGCACGCCCCAACCCCTGGTTGCCGCTGCAACTGCAACGCAAACATGGACTACCGCATGCCGATGCGGCGCGCGAGCTTATCTATGCCAAAAATATCAGTGCGCAGTTAAGCAGCGCCGCGCTACAAGTCGTATTCAGCCATGCCGTCTGGGACGGGGATCGGCAACGCCAGCACAGCCCCTTGCTAGCGGATTCACCGGAAGTGGCAGCGAGCACGCTGGTGCCTGCGGACATTCACCTGTTTCGCAACATCACGCATACCTTTAACGATCTGGAAACATTGATCGACAGCGAGGCACCTGCTGTTCCGGCCGGCCCCGCACACGGTGGCAGCGGGCTGATTGCGGCGCAGGCGGCTTGTCCCTTCAAGGCTTATGGTCGCTATCGCCTGGATGCGCGCGAACTTGAAGAAGTCAGCCTTGCGCCGGATGCACGCCAGCGCGGATTGCTCTTGCATCGGGCGATGCAGCGCTTATGGGCCAGGCTTTCCGGCAGCGCCGATTTGCAACGCTGTAGTGAACAGGCCTTGCGTGAACTTATCGATAATGCAGTTGAACCTGTGGTATCAGAGGCCGCACAACAAAAACCGCGCACTTACACTCCAAAATTCGTTGAGGTTGAAAAGCGTGTATTGGGCGCGCTCATACTTGACTGGCTGCAGTGTGAGCTAACGCGTGACGAATTTTTTGTAACGGCGCGCGAACAGGCAAATACGGTGAACCTTGCCGGCCTGGAGTTGCGGGTGATCATGGACCGTATAGACCGCACGCCGGGCGGCGAAAAAATAGTTCTCGACTACAAAACCGGCCGCGTAAGCGTAGGCGGCTGGGAAGACGAGCGGCCAGATGCGCCGCAACTTCCCATGTATGCGCTGGCGCTTGATGAGCCACCCGCGGCGGTATCGTTCGCGCAAATTCGCCCGGGCGAAGCACGCTTTGTCGGCTGTGGTCGTGACGACGCGCCGCTGCCCGGGGTAAAACCCGAGGACGCGACGCAATGGCGGGAACGGCTGCAAAGCTGGCAAAAAAACCTGTCCGAAATAGCGGCGGAATATCGCGCCGGTGCAGCGCAGGTGGCGCCCAAAAATCGCCCCCAAACCTGCCAGTACTGTGATCTCACCCCCCTGTGTCGTATCCATGAAGCCGAAGATGTAAGCGGCAACGACGAGGAAAACCCGTGACCCGCGACGCTTCTGCAAGACGCGAGGCGCTGAACCCAGCCGAGTCCTTCCTGGTCCAGGCGCCTGCCGGCTCCGGTAAAACCGAATTGCTGGTGCAGAGATTCCTGCGTTTGCTAAGCGTAGTGGACGCACCGGAAGAGGTGGTAGCGCTGACCTTTACGCGTAAAGCCGCCGCACAAATGCGTGCCCGAATCAGTGGGGCGCTGGTCGCTGCCCGGGATCAGGTACCTGCTGAGTCAGCGCATGGCCAAAAAACACTGGAGCTGGCGCAGGCGGCGCTCGAACGCGACCGCGAAAAGCACTGGGAGTTATGCCGCCATCCCAGTCGTCTGCGAGTGCAGACCCTGGACTCGCTGTGTGCGTCAATAACGCGCCAGATGCCCATGTTGTCGGCCTTTGGCGCCCAGCCTGGCATTAGCGAGGATGCGCGCGAGCTCTATCTGCAAGCTGCGCAAAACACCCTGGCTGAACTCGAACGCGGACATCACTGGTCTAATTCAATTGATCGGCTTTTGTCGCATCTGAATAACGACCTGGAGCGCGTGGCCGAGCTGCTCGCGCAAATGCTTGCGCGCCGCGACCAGTGGTTGCGCTTTGTCGCCAGTCGCCATGATCCGCGCCGGCAACGTGAAAATCTGGAAGCGGCGTTAACCGCGCTGGTAGAAACGGCGCTCGCCGCCGCGCAGGCTGCATTTCCAAATGAAGAAACTACAGAGTTGGGGCAGATCGCGCGCTATGCCGCGCAGCACCTGCCCGTAGCTGAAGACGAAGCCTCTGCTATCGCAAGTCTGGGGGAGTTAAACGCCTTGCCTCCCGCCAAACTAGCGGCACTTGCACAGTGGCGGGGGATTAGCGAGTTATTGCTTACGAAAGAGGGCGATTGGCGTAAGCGCGTTAATGTGAATCAGGGTTTTCCACCCGACAGCGCCGCCAACTCGGCGGTCGAGAAAGCCCGCTTCGCGGAAATGAAAACGCGGTTCGCTGAACTCAAACAACGCCTGGAAACACAGGAAGCGCTGCGCCGTAGTCTGGCAGGCATTCCGAAGTTACCCGAAGGCGCTTATTCCCAGACGCAGTGGCAAATATTGCAGGCCCTGTTCGAAATGCTGCAATTGGCAGCGGCCAACCTGCAACTGGTATTTCGCGATCGCGGGAGTGTGGATTTTATAGAAATGGCGGCGCGCGCGGGCCAGGCGCTGGGGGGTGCCGACAAGCCCACTGACCTGGCGCTGGCCCTGGATTACCGCCTGCGCCACCTACTGGTGGACGAGTTTCAAGATACTTCGGTTAGCCAGTTTCGCCTGCTGGAACAACTGGTGGCCGGTTGGCAGCCGGGCGACGGCCGCAGTCTGTTTCTGGTTGGCGACCCGATGCAATCTATTTATCGCTTTCGCCAGGCCGAGGTGGGTTTGTATCTGCAGGTCAGGGACTCCGGGCTTGGCGGCGTACCTCTGACGTTTTGCCGCTTAAGTGCAAATTTTCGTTCGCAGCCGGGGGTTATTGACTGGATTAACCAGGTTTTTCCCGCAGTAATGCCTGCAGTGGAGGAAGAAAATCCCGCCGCCGGAGCGATTAGTTACACGCCGGCGCAAGCCCAGCGCCCGGCCGGGGCCGGGGGGGTGCATCTGCATGGGTTTCTGGAGCAGAACCAGGCTGCAGAAGCCGGGCGCGTGGCCGAACTTGTTAGCGCCGCGCGGCATGAGCGCGCTGACGCAAGTATTGCCATACTGGTACGTAGCCGCCGCCATGTTGCGCACTTATTGCCACAGTTAAAGGCGTGGGGGCTGTTGTTTCAAGCCGTGGAAATCGAAGCACTCGGCCAGCGCCCGGTTGTGCAGGATTTGCTTGCGCTAACGCGTTGTCTGCTGCATCCGGCAGATCGACTTAGCTGGTTGGCGGTGCTGCGCGCGCCCTGGTGTGGCTTGTGCCTGTCCGATTTATTGCACATTGCAGGCGAGAACAAGCGCAGCAGTATTCATCAACGCCTGGCCGATGCCAGCGTGCGGCAAGGTTTGTCTGCACACGGCTTGCGCGCTGCAAACCGGATACACCAGGTTTTGCAAGACAGCCTGGCCGACCGGGGACGACGTTCGTTAAGGCGCTGGGTAGAGGGCACCTGGCTGGCGCTGGGCGGCCCCGCGGCGGTAACGGCAGCGAGCGCACTGGAGGAGGCGCAGGTCTACTTCGGGTTGCTGGATAATCTCGACGAAGGCGGCGATCTCGCCGACCTGGGGCGTCTGGCACAACAGGTTGAAGGCCTTTTTGCTCCGCCCGACCCGCAGGCAGACCCCGGCCTGCAAATCATGACAATCCACCGTGCCAAGGGTCTGGAATTCGACGTGGTTGTAGTGCCCGGCCTGGGCCGGCGGTCGGCAAATCAGAGCCAGCCGCTGCTGTTCTGGCTTGAATTGCCGCGCTTGTCTGAGCATGTTGAGGACGAGTCCGATCTGTTACTCGCGCCCATTGCCGCCGCCGGTGAGCGTGACGAACCGATTTACAAATATCTGAAAAGTCTGGACAAAGTAAAAGAGGGCTTTGAGCAGGGGCGGTTGTTGTACGTTGCTGCAACGCGCGCACGCGACACACTGCACCTGTTAGGGCACATCCCGCTCGGCAAGGACGGGCCGGGCACGCCGGTATCGGGTTCATTGCTGGAGCGTTTGTGGCCGGGCGTAGCCCCGCAATTCATGGCCGTGCTGGAGGAATCAGACCACGAACCCGAACCGGTTTCGCAAGCCCCGTTAATGCTGCGCCGATTACCGGCCGAGTGGCAGTTGCCCGAAACCCCGCCGTCGGTGGCGCCTGGCGGGCAGGCGTTATCCGAGGGTCCGGAGGTCAGTGACGAGTTGGCGGTTGAGTACTTCTGGGCCGGTCCGGGCGTGCGCCACATCGGCACTGTGGTGCATCAGGTTCTGATGCAAATAGGCAGATCCGGAACAAGCGGTTGGGACGCGGCGCGCATTGATGCCTTGCAGCCGATGATTGCAGCCCGCCTTACCGCGCTCGGCATCGCGCCGGCGCGTGTGGGCAAGCGCGCCATTCGCGTCATCACGGCACTGAAAAATACCCTGGCCGATTCGCGCGGACGCTGGCTGTTGCAAGTGCATGAAGAGGGTGTTTGCGAATATGCCTTAACCGGACTACATGAAGGCGAACTGGTAAATGTCATTATTGATCGTAGTTTTTTAGATGAGCACAACCAGCGCTGGATAATCGATTACAAGACCGGCGGCCACGAAGGCGGCGATAGCGAGAAGTTCATGGATCAGGAGCACGCGCGGTATGCCCCGCAACTCGAGCGCTACGCGGCGCTTATGGCGCAGACCGAGGATCGCCCGATACGACTCGGGCTGTATTTTCCGATGCTGGGCGGCTGGCGGGAGTGGCCGGCCGGGGAGCAGTAACTTACTTTTTTCCGCCGAACAGGGGTTGCGCCAGAATCCGGCCCACGGAAAAAACCAGTAATGCCAGGCCGATAACAAACCACGAGCGGGCCAGGCCTTTTTCATGTTGCGTGCTGGCCTGGAATTCCTCGCGGATGGCGCGGCGATGCTTGGCTTCCCATTCCGGCGAAATATCGAGTTTTCCGTCGGCTTCCTGTGCCTGCATACGCGCGATGTCCACCTGGTAATTGGCCTCCACGTCGAGTTTCAGTTGCTGTTCGGAAGGTTGTTCCACTTGCAGCCAGTTGTAGCCACCATACACGCAAAAACCTACTGCAATTACTACAATAATCCAGAATGGGTTGGTAGGTTTTTTCGGCACGTGGCTTCCTCTTTCAAAGGGTCTCGCGGCGGCTATGCTAGCATGAACCAGGGGTTTTCCCTGACTGACGCGGTCCAGCCAAGCATTTAGTATCAATGTTGCGCGGTAGCCAAAAAGGAGGGCTAGCCATGGAACCAGGCTTTCTGGAAAAATGGGTCCACACCGGCACGTTTTCTTTGTATTGCCAGGACGACGAGATAACCACGGTCGGCAATGGCCCACCACACGCGCACGTGCACCTGCGCAAAAAGTCAGTACTAAGACGGCTATTACATAACCCGGATATCGCCATGGGTGAAGCCTACATGGATGGCGACTGGTGGCCGGGCGAGGGCGGGTTGGTGCGCGTATTCGAGCTATATTTCGCCAATGGCGATCCGCATCCGCTACGAGGTATACGGGCGCTACTGCGCCGCCTTATGGGTCTGGCTATGGAAGCCAATAACCAGTTGCGGGCCAGTCGCAACATACAGCATCACTATGATCTGGACACCGAGCTGTTTCGTCGTTTCCTGGACCAGGACATGCATTATTCCTGTGCGTATTTCGAGTCGCCTGACTACACACTGGAACAGGCCCAGCAGGCCAAATGCCGGCATATCGGGCAGAAGCTCCTGCTGCAACCGGGCCAGCGGGTGCTCGATATTGGCAGCGGTTGGGGCGGCATGGCGTTATATCTTGCCCGCCGATACGACATCGAAGTTACCGGCCTGACCTTGTCGCAGGATCAGTACGACGAATCCACGCGCCGGGCGGCACAGCAGGGTCTGCAACCCCGGGTGCGCTTTCTGCTGCAGGATTATCGTGAACACCAGGATGAATACGACGCTATCGTAAGCGTCGGCATGTTCGAACACGTGGGGCGGCCGCAATACCAGGTCTTCTTTGATCAGGTGGAAAATCTGCTGGCCGCCGACGGCCGGGCGCTCATCCATAGCATCGGGCGTCTGGGACCGCCCTGCGACAGCCGCGGCTGGATACAGCGTTATATATTCCCCGGCGGCTATATACCTGCGTTATCCGAGGTGGCCCGGCCGATTGAAAACAGCGGTCTGGTGCTGTCGGATCTGGAAATATGGCGCCTGCACTACGCTGAGACCCTGCGCCACTGGAACCTGCGCTTTCAGGCAGATCGCGATCATTTCGCGCAACGCCTGGGCGAACGATTCTGTCGCATGTGGGAATACTATCTGATTGGTTGCGAGGGGACATTTCGCTGGGGCGATCTTGCCGTTTTCCAGTTGCAACTGGGGGCAAACAACAGCAGCGTGCCGCTAACTCGGGATTATCTGTACGCTGCTGGCGAGAACGCGATGGGGGCTCAAGGCCTGGCGGGTTAGTGGGCCACTACAAACATATTCACTCGAAAGAGATTCGACAACAGCCCAGGTCAAGAACGGTAGCAGAATTTTGTTGCCGGATTGCCCTCGGGGTGAGTCGGTAAAGCACAGATTTACCGTCGCGTTCGCAAATCACTATCCGCGCATCGCGCAGCACGCGTAGATGATGTGAGAGCAGGCTTTGCTCTACATCCAAGGCCTGCATGAGTTCGCCCACGTGTCTGGGCCCCTGCATCAGGGCGCGCACCACGGATAGCCGGGTGTCGTCCGAAAGCGTTTTCAGCCGGGCGGCGCAGAATTCGGGATTGCTTTTTGTCATCAGTGGCAAGAGTAGCGCATTGCGGGCGATGTATCAGCGTAGCAGCCGGCTAACCCCGACGGCCCTCGACATACGCCTGGGTACGGGGGTCTTGCGGTCGTTCAAAAATGTCCCGCGTTCGGCCAAACTCCACCAGCCGGCCGATACCGTCGTCGGCCCAGAAGAAGCCGGTGTAGTCGGCGATTCTATGCGCCTGGGCCAGATTGTGCGTAACGATGAGTACAGTATA
>JBDNIO010000142.1:0-18954 GCA_041688215.1 Salinisphaeraceae bacterium
GCTGCCGCACTTCCTGAATGCACTGCGTGCTGGTCTCATCCATGCAGACCACCGGATAATCAGGCTCAGAGGGGCGTTGGTAGACGGTGAGCACCTGTTCCATGGCACACACAAACGCCGCATCGGCGCTTGGCGGGATGCACCACATGGTTTTACGCCAAGGTTTGAGAATGTTTTTTTAAAACCGGGCGCACCGATTCATATGAAATCGATTCGACCACGCCCAGTTCAACCAGCCGGTCCGAGGCTAAGCGTAGTGTCCAGCGCGCTTGACCGTCAGGCGGCGAGCTACACATCATCGCAACCAACTGCGCTTCGCCTTCGCTGTCCAATACGCGCCGGCGCTCTCGGCTTCGCGGCGCCCGCTCCAGCGCCGCCTCCAGCCCCTGCTCAACCAAACGCTGGCGTAGCCGCGACACTGTGCGGTGATATACATGCGCATGCCCAGCCGCAGCTAGGTCATCAAGACCTGGGCCGTGAGCGCCTTCATCTACCGCCAACAGGATTTGTGCATGGGTGCGCCGGTAAACGGCCGCTTTACCGTGGCGGACCATTTCCAGCAAATTCGTCCGCTCTTCTTCCGTGAGCCGCACGATGTACTTCTTTTTCATTGCATTTCCTCATGGTATTAATACAACATGAGAAAATACTTTAACATTAGGCAATATCTGATTGAAAGAGTACTAGTGTAGTGCGCCGCACTGTCTGGAATTTATAACGGCGCACTTTTCCGTCATACTGCGTTGCCCCTAATTATTTGAGGGCTCGCAATAGTTACGACTATTACTCGTCGTTGCGCCTTGTCTGACGAAAAATCGCACTCGTTCTAATGTTCCATCAAATACGGCGCAGTACACCAGCTACGCAAGTTTTTGAAGTAAATGGCTATGTCACCAAAGAATAGTGATTTTCTATAAGTTATTGATCTGTGAAGTCATTCCCGCGAAAGCGGGAATGACGATCCATATAGTTCGGTGACATAGCCAAGTAAATAGAAACACGAGAATACCTTGCGTAGCACTTAATCGCACTATTGACAAGAATCAACTACGCATCACCACTCCATATGTATTGCTTACCCTGCAAACTTACAGAGCGCCTGACTCATTTTCTTGCGCCAGTCATGCGCAGTTAAATCCAGTTGCGTGGGAGTAATCGAAACATAACCATCGCGTATTGCCTCCAGGTCCGTGTCCGGCTGGATATTGCCATCTTGATAGGTAAGCATAATCCAGTAATAAGGCACGTCACGCCCGTCGATGCGGCGCTCCGGCGTAAACGAACCCGGGGGCCGCTGCCCCTGGCGGGTAATGCGCAGGCCGTTTACCTGCTTAGCCGGCAAGGCCGGGAAATTAACGTTGACAAAACACTGGCGCTGCCAGTCCTGCGCCAGCAGAAATTCCAGTACCTGCGGGGTATAAACCTCACTCGCTTGCCAGTTGATCTGTTTGCCAAACACAAACACCTGACTCAGGGCGATTGCCGGAATCCCCAGGGCCATGCCCTCCATCGCTGCCGCAGCGGTGCCTGAATAGGTGATGTCCTCGGCCAGGTTGGGGCCACGATTAATGCCTGAAAGAATCAGATCGGGGGGCGCGTCGCGCATGATTTCGTGCACGGCAAGCAAGACACAATCGGTCGGCGTGCCTTTCACGGCGTAGCGTTTGTCGGCAATTTTGCGCAGGCGTACCGGCATTATGATGGACAACGAATGCGAGGACCCCGACTTTTCCTCATCCGGCGCAACCACCCAGACATCGTCGGTAGAGCGGCGCACCAGCTTTTCCAGCAACGCCATGCCGGGCGCATCGACGCCATCATCGTTTACCAGCAATATTCGTGAATTTTCCAGAGCTTTCATAGGTTTGTGCGCATGAATTTGAAATGCCGGGTGGCTGCATTTTATTGCATATCGCCGGGAGTTATTGTAAAACAAATGATGATTAAACGCGCAGCGCCAGATTGATTGACAATGCAGCTGTGGCATTGCAACGTCATTGCATCGAAATATATACAGCGGAGAAGACCATGGCCAAGCTGATGACCGATACCGACAAGTACGGTGACCAATCCCCTTCCCCAGTCGTTGCGGCATTTCACAGCGCCACACGCGATTTAGCGCGAAAACGTCATGCTGCCACCGGCGGTGCGTGGAAAGACTTCGTATTCGGTCAGGCACACGCCACGATTACCGCCGAAGATTTAGGCGCTATTGAACAGCAACTGCTCGACGCCGGCCATCGTTTTGACTGGTCCGCGGCGATTTCCCCGGCCGAGCGTCCCGATGCCTACAAACCCGCCGCGGGCACGGATGATTCCGACCTGGCCGAATTCTCATTCGAGCATCCCGAAGCAGAGACCAGCGAAGCAGACGCCAACGGCCGCGCACAACGCGGCGTGGGCGATAATGTCGTCAAATATCCGGAAAATATAGTCGGCATAGCGCGTTATATACGCTCCAGCGAACGCGTTCTGAAGTGGCTGACCGATGGCGTGCCTGAAAATACCATCGCGGTTATTGACGACTCCGGCGGCACACTCACCGCCCCCATACTCGAGCAATTCAAGGGCGTGATCTGCGCGGGTGGCACTGTGCGTTCGCACTTGGGCATCCTCACGCGCGAATACGGCATACCGTGCCTGATGAACGCCAAGGTGGCCGGCATCAAGGAAGGCGACCGGGTCGAGTTCGAGTCCAGCGCCCGCGCCAAGACCGCGGAGGACTACCAGACTCGAAAAGCCGCCATTGCCAGGGTCTGGAAATTGGAGGCAGGGCAATGAAACTCGATTACGCGCAACTGCTGGAAACCAACAACCTGCTGCAGAAAAATGGCGACGAAACCTACTGGCTGTGCGTCACGCGCACGGTGCAGGAGTCCAAGCTGTTTCCGGTGCCGTCTTACATGCTGCTGTCCTACCTGATGGCGTTCTACCGCTACCCGGGCCTGCTCAGGAAAATCGAAAGCCACATGACGGCGGAACAACTCGGCGACCGCATGCGCAACATGGGCGTCAAATCGCAAGCCCTGTCCATGTGGGGCCTACCGTGCTTCTACCTTCTGGGCCGGGAGTGGTTAATCGGTATGGGCATGATCGCACCTACCGACGCAGCCGAGGACGTGGCCTATATTCTGGACTTCTGGAAGCGTTTTGAATTGTCCTACCGCCGCAACCATGGCCATATGACCGCGGTAGAAGCCGGCCACCGGTCGCAAATTCACGCCGAACGCCAGTTACAGATTTTTCACGCCGATATGTACGATTGCGCCGCTGGCGACGCCTTGCACGAAGCCGCGCAAACCTTCGTGGCCTCGGCCTCGCAATACGCGTTTCTCATCGCCTGCGAATCGCGCATCAGCCTGCATAATCACGGCCCGTACAAGCTCGGTGAAGACAGGGAAATGCTGGTGCGTGACTTCATGGACCTGGCCGAATACGACTTTCCCTGGCTCGACGGCGTAGGCAAAGACATCCCCTACAACAATCTCACCGTAACCATAGCCACCGAGGGTTGCCATTTCAATATTCTGGATGACTGGGGCAGTTTCGAGGCTGAACCCGAATTCAAGGGCGCCAACGTATGCGGCATCGGGCTATATACCTCGGATCCGCTATCCGACGGCTACGAGCCGGTCGGCATGGAAAGCAAGGAGGCGCTAACCCAAACACTGCAGGATTTGAACGCAAAGGTTAAGGACGCCACCGCTAAACTCTGGAAACGCGTGGCCGGCTGGTCGCGCGACCAGATGCTGGACGCCGGCGCGATCACCTATTATTCCATAATCAAGGACCTGGCCCACATCGCCGGTTGCTACGATCCCGACGACTGGATGAAGGTAGATCTGCGCGCCGAACGTTTCCGCCCACTGCTTAATGACGAATACGGCCGCGATTGCCTGGGTGAACTCTGCGTCGGCGCGGCCCCGCAGCACCAGTTCAGCGAATACCTGATGATGCAGCACTCAAACCTGCCGCAACGGATTTACACCCCGATTCCCTATACCATCCTGAAAGACAACGACTACGCACCCAGCGTCGGCGAGGTTGAAGCCGGCATCACCTATTTGCCGGAAAAACAGGACCGCTACCAGACCACGCGCGGCAAACTCGGCATTAAGGAATACAACGAAAAAGTACAGCAAAACACACCAGAATTATTCAGCGATGACTACCAGTATCTATGCGAGACGTGGCTTAAGTACCACTACGACACTGAGCTAGCCGAAGCGATGTACAAAACCCATCAGCAAAATTCGCGGCGGCTTAAAGGCAAAGGCGCGGGTTTAAAACGCGACGATATCGATGCGCTACGCAAGGGTTAGGAAATGGAACCACAGAGGAACAGAGGAACCCGGGGAAAAATAAGAGACAAACTTTGTGTTCTTCGTGGTTTTAATTTTTTGGTCTGTATTTTAGCTACCACAAAGAACACGAAGTTAAAAAAGAAAAATCCCTGTTTCCCACTGTTTCTCTGTGGTTATATCCTTTTAGGCCGCAGCACTCATGCTTAGCGTAACCGCAATGCAACTCGGTTCGTTGATCCGACGCGCCGCGCGCCAGTTCGGCGATGCGCCCTGCCTGACCGAAGACGAGCGCAGCATCAGTTACGTTGAATTCGACGCCGCTACCGACCGCCTGGGCAACGCCTTGCTCGCACTCGGCCTGCAAGCAGGTGACCGCGTCGGCGTATTGCTACCCAACAGCATTGACTGCCTGATCGCCTACTACGCACTCGCCAAATCCGGGCTGGTGCGTGTATCGCTCAACACCCGCGAGACGCTGGCTGATCATCAATACAAGCTAAACAATTCCGGGTGCCGTGGCGTTATTCATAATGCTGTGGAAGAACCAGGATGCGAATTCAACATCGGCTCCGCCCAACTCGAACAAATGATAGCGCAAGGCGATGCCGCCCCCTGCGCTGTAGATCGCGCACTGTCCGACCCCCTGCGACTGGGATTTACCGGCGGCACCACCGGCCAGCCCAAGGCGGTGACGCTCACCAACCAGAGCGAACTGTGGGAAATAGCCGCGTTCCTGATGGATTTGATGCCAGATATCCGCCCGGGCGACAGCTTCCTGCACGCCGCCCCCATTGCGCATGCCTCCGGCGCGTTTTTTCTGCCCTGCCTGATCCGTGGCGCGCACTCGGTCATCATGCCGAAATTCGACCCCGGCGAGTTTTTGCATCTGGCCGAACAAACCCGAGCCAGCCTGACTTTTCTGGTGCCGACGATGCTGGCCATGATTATGCAGGCCCCGCAGATCGACAATGCGAACCTGAATTTTCGCCGCATCGCCTACGGCGCTTCGCCGATTTCTCCGCGTCTGCTCGAACGCGCCGAAGCCCGGTTCGGGCGGATATTCGCGCAAACCTACGGTCAGGCCGAAAGCCCCATGGCGATTACCTGCCTGCGCCCTGAGGATCACGACCGGTCCGGCTCCTGCGGACGCCCTTACCCGTTTGTCGATGTGGCCGTATTCAATAACAACGACCAGCCGCTGGGGCCTAATGAGATTGGCGAAATCGTCTGCCGCGGCCCGCAAACCATGGCATATTACTGGGATAACCCGGAGGCCACGGAAAAGGCCTTTCGTGGCGGCTGGCTGCATACCGGCGATATCGGCCGCATGGATGAAGACGGTTTTTTCTCCATCCTGGACCGCAAGAACGACATGCTCATTTCCGGCGGCTTCAATGTGTATCCGCGCGAAGTCGAAGACGTGCTAATGGCCTGCGACGGCGTCGTAGAGGCGGCTGTAATTGGTCTTCCGGACGAAAAATGGGGCGATCGCATACACGCCGTGGTTGTCGGACAACCCGACCTGGACACGGACGCAATCATGGCCTACGCGCGGGCACAGCTTGCAAAATACAAACAACCCAAGGGTATTGAGGTCTGGCCGGAGTTGCCCAAAAGCGGCGCTAATAAAATCCTGCGGCGCGCGGTGCGTGAGCGATTACTTGTCGAGAAAAGTCATGAAACACAGAGACGCGCAGAGGCGCATAAAGAAGAAAAATGAGACTTTTTGATTCCTGTTCTTACCTCCCTGCGCCTCTGCGCGCCTCTGTGGTTAATATGTTTAATGGCCAAATTTATGGATAAAAAGAATCTGGTACTCCACGGCCTCGCGATCAAAAAGCACGGCACACCCGCGCAGGTGGCGGCGTTGACCGATCTGGATGAGGCCGAGGTGCAGGCCCTATTGAAACAAGCCAGCGAAAACGGCCGCGCCGCTGAGAGTAACGGCAAATACATGCTCACCCCCACCGCGCAAATGGCGCTCAAGGGGGAATATTCGAAAGTGTACGGTGGCTTGCGTGCTGATGAAAAGTTTACACATGCTTACGAATCGTTCGAGCGTATAAACCTTGAACTCAAGGATTTAATCACCCGCTGGCAAACCCTGGATGTCGGCGGCGAACAAATCTCCAATGACCATTCCAATCCTGAACACGACGCAAAAATTATCGACGCCCTGGGTGAATTGCATGAACGCGCGGAACCCATACTCGACGCGCTCGCCGCTAAGCTGCCTCGCCTGTCGCTATACAAAGCCCATCTGCTCGCCGCCCTGGAAAAGGCCGAGGACGGAGACAGGCAGTGGGTAAGCGACGCCAAGTGTGCCAGCTACCACACGGTCTGGTTCGAGTTGCACGAAGACCTGCTGCGCATTACCGGTCAACAACGACAGGAATAGCCAACCAGGACCCGCGATGCAAACCGATCACAAATGGACGTTTTTGCTTGAAGGCGCCAGCCTGCCCGACCAGGCCCTGATCGGCGGCAAGGCCTGGTCACTGGCCCGTATGCGCGTACTCGGTTTGCCGGTGCCGCCGGCGTTTGTCATAACCACCCGCGCCTGTCTTGCGTATTTGCAAAAGCAAACCCTCCCCGACGGCCTGCAGGCAGAAATCGATGCCGGAATCGCCTGGCTCGAACAGCAAACCGGCCGCCGGTTTGGCGCTGACGCGTCGCCACTGTTGCTATCGGTGCGCTCCGGCGCGGCTATCTCCATGCCCGGCATGATGGATACCGTGCTCAACCTCGGCATTGATGAGACCACCGAAAAGGCGCTGGCGCGTGAATCCGGCGACGCGGCGTTCGCGCGGGACACGCATCGCCGTTTTTACCAGCTCTACAGTCAGATCGTTCTCAAGGCCACGCCGCCTGAGTTGTCGCAAGACGCCTCGCCGGCCCAGTGGCGGGAACGGGTCGACGCGGTCGCCGCCCAGTCCATGCCAACGAATATCAAAGAGCAACTACTGGCGGCTATATGCGCCGTATTCGACTCCTGGAATACCCGCCGCGCCCGACGCTATCGTAAACACAACCATATTGCGGATGACCTGGGCACGGCAGTAACCATCCAGGCCATGGTTTACGGCAACATGGACGCGCGCAGCGGCACCGGGGTGTTATTCTCGCGTAATCCGCTAACCGGCGAGCCTGTTGCCTATGGCGAGTATTTGCCGCGTGCGCAAGGCGAAGACGTTGTATCCGGGAAACGCACGCCGCAGCCCCTGGCCGCCATGCAAACCAGCGAGCCTGAAGCACACGCGCAACTGCTGGATACCGCCGCTTTATTGGAACGCGAAAATGGCGACGTGCAAGACATCGAATTCACGCTGCAACAAGGCCAGCTCTATCTGCTGCAATCGCGTAGCGCCAAGCGCGCGCCGGCCGCCGCCGTGCGCATTGCCGTAGACATGCAGCAAGCGGGCCAGCTCAGCGAACGCGAGGCGTTGCTGCGCGTAACCGCCAGCCAGGCACGCAGCCTCTTGCGTCCGCGCCTGGCCGCAGGCGCTGCAGAGCCTGCGAAGCAACTTGCGCGCGGCCAAGGCGCCTGCCCGGGGGTTGCCAGCGGGGTCGTCGTAACCGATCCCGACGAGGCCGAGCAACAAGCCAAAAACGGCCAGCCGGTCATATTGGCGCGCGCCACAACCAGCCCGGAAGACGTACACGGCATGCTTGCCGCGGCCGCAGTCATTACCGAACAAGGCGGCACGACATCCCACGCAGCGGTCGTCAGTCGCGCGCTCGGCCGACCCTGCGTAGTCGGCTGTGGTGCGGATAGCGTAACCCGACTTGCCGGACAAAGTGTCACTGTCGATGGCGACTCGGGCGCTATTTACGCCGGCGCTCTGAAAATGGTAATTCCTGATGAGCGAGAAGAGCCCCGCCTGCAAACCCTGCTGGACTTGGCTGAAAAATATTCACCACTTAAAGTGTTTCGCCCCGATGCCGCGCCCCAGGCCGAAGTTTTAGACATGGATAAATCGAGGGTGCGGAGCACGGAGCAGCCTGAAAATCTTGCTACGCTGCTCGCAGGCCAGACTGCCGCAAAAGGCGGCGCTATCGCCAGTGATGAAGGCGTCGCCGCGGCTTTGGATGCAGGTTTATCCTTCATCATTTGCGAACCGGTCTTACCACCCCAGCTGGCCGCCATTCATGCACAGGACAAAAGCCGTGAGCACTAAACAGGACAAGGAAATCGAAACGCTGATGAAGCTTTTCGAGGCCTCGGACTGGCGGGAATTATCGCTGCGCACCGAGGATTTACAACTGTTTCTTTCCAAGGATGCCGAGGCCGGTGGCCTGCAATCGGCGGCTGCGCAAAAGCCAGCCGAAAATGCAGTCCAGCCCGCCGCGGATTCCCAGGATCAAGACCGGACCACCGCGTCAGCACGCGAGGGATTGACCGCCATCCGCGCCGCCAATGTCGGCACATTTTTCCGCACGCCCAAACCGGGCGAGGCCCCCTACGTCGAGGTCGGCGATCCGGTCACACCCGACACCGAGGTGTGCTTAATCGAGGTCATGAAGTTGTTCACACCCCAGCAGGCCGGGGTTACCGGCATCATCCGCGAAGTCTGCATTGAAGATGCGCAGATGGTGGAATACGACCAGCCCCTGTTTTACGTCGAACCCGCGAACGAATAGCAAATAAATAATGGCCCATATAGAACTACTGGACGAAACCCTGCGCGACGGCCAGCAAAGCCTGTGGGGCATGCGCATGCAAGCGGGCATGGCGCTGCCGGTAACGCCGATTCTGGATAAAACCGGCTTTCGCGTAATCGATCTGACCGGCTCCTCCATGTTCGAAGTGCTGGTCAAGCATTGTCAGGAGGACCCCTGGGCGGGCCTGGATTTACTGGTGGCCTCCATGCCGAATACGCCGATTCGCGCCGGCATGCGCTCGAATGCGTCCGTGACTTTTGGGGTAACGCCGGATGCGTTAATGGACGTGTGGATGCGCCAGCTCAACGTGCATGGCTGCCGCAGCTTCTGGATTTACGACGTGCTCTTCAACATCGACAAGATGCACCGGCTCGCCAAAGTAGCCAAGGGCTTCGGCTCGGAAGTAGCCGGTGCGATCATGTTCACCCTGAGCCCGGTGCACACCGACGAATATTATGCGGACAAGGCAGACAACCTCACGGCCAGCCCCGACATCGACACCCTGCTGCTTTATGACACCGCCGGCGTGCTGGACAAGGCGCGCATGCAAACCCTGATTCCGGCGATCCAGGTAAAAGCGCGCGGCAAGAAAATAGAATTCCACTCCAACAATATTCTCGGCCTGTCCGGCAAAGCCTATTGCGACGCGATTGAACTGGGTATCGATATTCTGCATACCGCGAGCCGGCCGATGGCCAACGGCCCGTCGGTGCCGTCCACCGAGACCATGGTCAGAAACATCGAGGCGCTGGGGCATACCCATGCCATCGACACCACGCAACTTGCACCCGTAGCCGAACATTTCCAGGACGTCGGCGAGGCCGCGGGCTTCCTGGTCAATCAGCAGCACGAATACGAAGCGCTTTCGGCGCAGCATCAGATCCCGGGCGGCATGATCGGCACGCTCAAGGCGCAACTCGCGCAGCACGGCATCAGCGATCGTCTGGATGAAGTGCTGCAGGAAACCGCCGTGGTGCGGCGCGAACTGGGCTACCCCGGTATGGCCACGCCGTTTTCGCAGCTGGTCGGCACCCTGGCGGTACTGAATGTGATATCCGGCAGCCGCTACAAGACGATACCCGACGAGGTGATTCAGTACGCGGCCGGCTATTACGGCGATCCGGTGGCGCCGATTAACGAGGATGTGAAAGACAGAATACTTTCGGCACCGCGCACCAGGCACGTTCTTGCCCACCCGCCGGAAGAACCCACGCTGGACGAATTGCACAGGCAATACGGTACCTTTGATGATGACGAGCTCATTCTGCGTGCGCTGCTACCGCACGCAGACATTGACCGCATGCGCGCCGCTGGGCCGGTGAAGACCGATTTCGACAGGCTCACCTCGCCTGAACTCAAACGTGTGCGCTGGCTAATGCAGGTGGCGAAATCGCCGCTGGTGCAAATCCAGTCGGCCAATCTGGATCTGACGCTCCGGCGCTAATGTAATCTTATGCGCGGGCGGTGGTGCCGCCGTCTATAGTCAGGATCGTTCCATTGCAATAACTGGCTTCGTCCGATGCCAGGTACAGTGCGCCGTAAGCGATTTCCTCGGCGCGTCCGGCCCGTTGCATCGGGCACAGGCGCTCGGCCATGGCCGGATCGTCGAAGGCGGATACATGGGTGGCGATCATGGGCGTGTCGATATAGCCCGGGGCGAGGCAATTACTGCGGATTCCGTCCATTGCATACGCCGCGCACATGGAACGGGTGAGGTTGATAATCGCGCCCTTGGCAGCGGTGTAGGCGTGCGCATCATGCATGCCGCGCAGGCCCAGAATAGAGGCGATATTGATGATCGAACCCCCGCCCCGTTTCTGCATTTGCGGCACCACCAAACGGGAAACATAAAACAGCGAATCCAGGTTAATGCCCATCACCTCGCGCCATTTATCCACCGGCGCGTTTGCGATATCCGCCATGGAACCGGGGCTTTTCAGTTCCCAGGAATAGCCGACGCCGACCCCGTTTAACAGTACGTCGATGCGGCCGTATTTTTCGATGACAGTATTGACCAGGTGCTCAGCGTCATCGGGTTTGGACAAATCCGCTGGGATAACCGTACCCTGGCCCCCGGCGTCCTCGACCAGTTTCAGGGTATCGTCGAGGCTGGCCTGGGTACGCGCACTGCCCACCACCGTGGCACCCTCGCTGGCGAATAACGCCATGCAGGCTCGACCGATTCCGGTGCTGCCGCCGGTAATCACGGCAATTTTATTCGCCAAACGTGCCATCGCTTGCTCCTTA
The DNA here is from genome assembly GCA_041688215.1 of Salinisphaeraceae bacterium. Taxonomy (GTDB): domain Bacteria; phylum Pseudomonadota; class Gammaproteobacteria; order Nevskiales; family Salinisphaeraceae; genus JBDNIO01. Next base: position 11,214 of record JBDNIO010000142.1, read on the forward strand.
ACTGGGTATCTGGAGTATCTTCGCGTGCCCTGAGCACCATAGTCAAGCGCCGCTATTTCTGTGCAGTAACCACAAGCTTGGATTTGATGAACTCACGATGCGGCAGGTGCAGGAGTTCCGCGAACTCCCGCAGCAAGCCCTCTTCCTGGGCATCGAGATTCTGATCCGCGTAGGCAACATGCCAGAGCATTTCCAGGACCTGGCGCTTTTGCGCGTAATCCAGCTGTTGATTCAAGGCTTGCAGGAACCGGTGCAGGGACACCGACTCTTCGGCCTGGGGTTCGGCGGCGGTAATCAGGGTAGCGGCCTCATCATCATCAAGATCGAAATAGTCTTGCAGTTGGCGTGCGATCTCTGCGCGCTCCTGCGGATCATGGGCGTGATCGGCGTGCTCCATCTCCAGTAACAAGACCGCAGCAGCGACTTGTATATCCTTTGGGGGCACGTCGTGTTCAGGGTTCGCGTTTGCGGCTGTATCCTCGGAAAAGCCGGACTTGAGTCGTTCCAGTAAATTCACATGCGTGACTCCCGCGGCCGATAGCGGCCGTCTTGCAGACCCTGAAAATATTCGTTTATGGCGGGGTGGTTTACCGGTTGCAGGCTGTCGTCGAGCGTCAGGTTGCGCTCGGCAACATAGGTGTTTTGCCGGCTGCCATCCACCAGCACATGATACCAGGGGGCATTTTTGGGCGGCTCGGACCGCGCCATCTGTGCATACCATTCCTCATCCAGACCAAATTCGGCGTCGACGTCGGCAATGACGCCGCGATAATCAAACAGGCGGTGACGGATAATCATGCCCACGGTAAATTGTGCCGTCTGGGATTCGCTCATACAGTAACGCTTATTCAGTGGTGAAATAGATGTCGCCAAACCAAGCCTCGCCGGTACCGTCGTGATTGTCACAATCGGTCATTAGCGTGATGCCGTCAATCTTGTCGACATTCTTGTCGTAATAGCGTTTGAAGTCGGCTTTTACGTTGCGTGATTCCTGGTGCCACTGACCCGCCCCGCCGGTACCGGACTGCACCGCCACCATCATGGCTTCATCACGATAGGGGTTGGGAAAGGCCGCGCCCGCGGGCACTTTGCTGGCCCAGACATAATTGATTGCGCGTGTGCGCCACTTGAGTATGCCGCCATCGACCACGGCGTAAACCCGGGCAACGTAATCGTCCCCCGACTTGGTTTTTTCATTGATATTAGAATACACGGAATCAACCCGCCACGACCAGTGCATAATCGGCGTGGCGTTCAGGTAAATCTGTTTTTTCAGCCCAAAAACAGACGCACTCGCGTTGCAGCGCCCACGCAAGACCTTGCGGCCGTTGAGCTCTAAGATGCGGTATTCGCTTTCAGGAATATCGTTGAATCCAGCCGTCTCCCAGCCCTGGGTTAGGCCCTGGGAGAAATTGCCGATCGTGTTTGCGGCTTGCGCACTCAGAGTTGGGATACTGGCGACGAGCGCGCCAAGCAGTATAATTTTTATATTAGACATGGGCTTATCTACGCGCAGGCTTAATTACCAGACGCATTCAGCCAATCCGGCAGATGCCGACCGACCGTATCGCCTAATTCCGTGAGCCGGCCGTGAAAATAATGCCCGGCGCCGGACAGGATTTCCGTAACCGGCGGCTTGGATAAATTTCCCAGGTCGGTTAATGCTTGTTCGCATTCGATTACGTCATCCGCGTCGCCGTGCACCGCCAGCCATGGGCAGTCCGGTCGCGGCAACTCCTTTTCAAAATAGCGCGTGGGCAAGGCCACTGTGATTAGCCCCAGAGCCTGTTTTTGCATTGCCGCACGCAGCGCTACCCCGGCGCCGAAAGAAAACCCGGCCCATAACAAATCCTGACTCCCGGATTGCTGCAATGCCCAGTTTGCGATGGCCAGGGCGTCTTCGGTTTCGCCTTCGCCGTTGTCGTAACTGCCATGGCTGGCGCCCACGCCACGGAAGTTGAAACGCACAGCAATCAAGCCCGCGTCGCGACAAGCGCGGGCAAGGGTGTAGACAACCTTGTTGTCTTTGGTGCCACCGAATTGCGGGTGCGGATGGCAGATGACTGCGACTGCGCGTGCAGGGGTTTCCGGTGCAGCCACCTCAGCCTCCAGGCTGCCCGCGGGGCCCTCCACCTTGCCCTTGCTGGTTTTGCCTGCGCCGGGCCAATCAAGCATCGGGGGGTTCGTCTTCCGCGGTTTCGTTTTCCTCGGCTTCATTTTTTTCGGCTTTTTTGGCTTCGGCCTGCGCCTTTTTCCTGGACTTGCCGGCACTTGCGGTCTTTTCCGCAGATTTCTTGGGCGCGTAGTAGATAACGGTATCGCCGACCCCCGGTTTGCTGGGGTTGTTCGCGGCCTGGAACAGCAGAATGCCGTCTTCGTGCAGGATGCCGATTACGATGACATCTGGTGGGCAATCACGCTGGAATTCCTCGTAGTCGTAGCCTTCGGTAATCCGGGTTTTATAGAACTGCCAGTTCTGAAAATGGCGGCGCCAGAGTACTTCGTATTGCGCGTCTTCGTGGAACGCGGGTTGGCCGCGCAGCGGTTTGGCCACTACCTTGGAATCGTTATTTTCGTCTGCGGCATACATGGGCAACTGGAACACCCGGTCGTGTTCCAGGGTGGTTGCGAAATTGCTGCACACCAGCGCGTTGTAGGCGTCATTACTGGTCGCGGCCAACAAGCAGGCGATTGCGTTGAGCTCCAGGGACTGCTGAGTCTGGTCGGATAACACTTCGCCGTACAGCACTCGTACACCCGCCAAGCGGGCGGTGCGCAGGCGATGCCAGGACGAATCCACCAGCAACACGCTTACATTCAACTCGTTGGTGAGTGCGCGCGCAAGCTCCGTGCTCCAGGGCGACGCGCCGGCAATCAATACGCCGTGCGGGTCCGCCGACAGGCGCAGCCATTTCGATAACCGGGCGATCGAGAATCCGTGCAGAATAACGGTGGCGAAGACCACGGCGAAGATCAGCGGGAGTAATAATTCGGCGTCCGGATACCCGGCTTCAACCATCCGCGGCCCGAACACGCCGGCCACGGCAGCCGCAACAATACCGCGCGGCGCAATCCAGGAAAGCAGCGCGCGATCGCGCCAGTCCATATCGGTAAATGCCGTGCCCAGCAACACCGCCGCCGGGCGCACAATGAACATCACGGCAAATATCAGTGCCGCCGCATGCCAGTCCAGATGCAGCAGCACGTTCGGGTCCAGATCGGCGGTGAGTATCACAAACACCGAGGAAATCATCAGAATCGTGATGTATTCCTTGAAGCGGCGCATTTCGTTCATGCTGGGCAGGTTCATATTGCCCATAACCATGCCCATGACGGTGACCGCGAGCAGGCCGGCCTCATCAAATACGGTATTGGCTGCGCCGTACACCACTAGCACCAGCGCGAATGTGGCGGGAGCTTTCAGAAATCTCGGCACCCATGTGCTATGAAACGCCTGACCCAGCAGATAGCCCACGCCGACGCCCAGCGCCAGCGAGGTCAGGATGGCCCAGCCCAGATCGATAAAAACTTCCTGGCCGGTACCCTCGGCACCAGTGAAAGCAAAATACTGAAACACCAGCACCGCCAGCAAGGCACCAATCGGGTCGTTGATGATGCCTTCCCACTTCAGATACGACGCGGTCCGCCGATTGAGCCCGGCCTGACGCAGCATGGGCACGATAACCGTGGGGCCGGTTACGATAAGAATCGCACCGAACAGCAGCGACACCGGCAGGCTCAAGCCGCCAATGTAATAGGCCGCACTCGCGGCAAAGGCGCCCGAAAATACGGTGCCGACCGACACCAGCCGCTTGACCCCCGCGGCGGCTTCCTTGAACTCGTGCAGACGCAGGTTCAGGCCGCCTTCAAACAGGATAATCGCCACCGCCAGGCTGACTACCGGGCGCAACAGCTCGCCGAAGTCTTCACTCGGGTTAACCAGCCCCAGCACCGGCCCGACAATAACCCCCGACACCAGAAACAGTACGATCGCGGGCACGCGCAGCCACCACGCCAGCCACTGCGAGAACACGCCGAGGAAGACGATCAGGATTAAAACCTGGCTAAGATGATGTTCCATTAGGCCCTGTTAACATTGATGGAATCACGGCGCCGGCAAACGCAGCTTGCGCAGTTTCTCGTTGTTTATTTGCGTGCAAGTGCTGTAACAGTACGCCCAAAGCCCAACGCATCGGCAAGACGGGCTGTTTTTGCGAACGTGCAACGCGTTTAAAGGGAATCCCAGCTATTGCGCGAACGCCGCCGGAACTGGGGCAGAATCAGGCCGATCAGTATGCCGCCTACCAGCACCATAGCACCTATTTTCATGCCTTCGCGGCGGCTTTGCAGGGCCTTGTTTTCGTGGCTTAAACGTTCGACTTCACTTTCCATCGACAGTATCTGCTCGCGGAATTTCTGATTTTCCTCGCTGATACGAACGGCATTGGCGGAGGCATTTTTAATGCGCTGCAACTGCTGCTGCAAGGCTTCGTTCTCCGCGACCAGATCCTTTTTGAGCTTGCCCAGTTCGGAAGACCCCTCCAGAATCTCGGAAAGCTCTTTTTTCAGCCCCGCGTTCTCTTCTTTGAGTTCGTCAGCCTGACGCTTGAATCCCGCGACCTGATTACGCGCCGACGGGTTATCCGAAAGAAAGCGCGAAAGTACATAACCCTGCTCGCCTTCAGCGGTGCGTATCTGGCTCCAGCCATTGTTGGTGCTCAGCACCTCGACTTTCTCGCCGGCGTCGAGCAATTCGGTAATTTTAAATTCATTTCCTGCGCCGCGGCGCAGGTTAATGGAAAGATCATCGCTTATATAGCGCGTTGCAGCCTGCGCGGCCGAAGCAAACAGCGCGGCGCAAACGAGTGAAGATACGAGCAGAGCGAGTTTGAACATGCGATTCCTTTGCCTTGTGGCAGTCAAGGCGCGGGATTGTAGCAAAGCTGGCCGGGCGCTTGTAGATAGAGCGCCCTGGAGGGTGCCTGATACAGGCCACAAAACGACTCTCGTCTTGATGACAAGGGGGTCATAAATGGTCGGCTGGAAGCCGACCGGAGAGGGTTGGGGTGAGGGGCCAAACACGAACAAACCTCTATTCTCTATGCCGGCTCCTCCCCTCACCCTAACCCTCTCCCCGCAAGCGGGCAGAGGGTATATAAGGCGGCAGGAGAGCAAATGCTCCGCCAAATCGCGACGCCGGTTCTAATAATGGCTTGCCACAGGTGCGCGTCATAGCTAATCTATTGCTTCGCTTAGGCGATCAATACAAAATCACCCCGCCGTGCGAGTGTCCCAACGGGGAATAAACGGGAGATCGTCCATGCGTACTTTTTTACTCGGTGCAGCCCTCTGCGCCTTTGCCAGCTCAACACTTGCGGACCCAGCGGATTATGTCCAGCCGCAGGCTTCGCTATATCTGTCCTTTGCTTTCGACAAACCGCCCACAAAACTCGGTACGCCCGAACAGGCGGCGTTGCGCTATGGGTTTCAGCTTGATCAGGACTGGGATAAGCATTTCAGTGAGCAACGTGATCCGATCCTGCGCTGGGAATTCAGCCATCTGAAATTCGACAACCTCAGCATCCGCGGCACCCCCCCTGTTCAACCGCGAGATGATTCTGCATGCGGACGAAGAAGAGGGAGGCGTATTCGACTATGTAAAAAGCAATGTCGGTCTGATCGCGCTGGGCACCGGCGCAGCCATTCTTGCCTTCGCCATTGTTGACGGCGACAAGGATGCGCGTAACCGCGACCCCAGCGATCCCGATGGCATCGGCACCCTGGACAGCGGCAATATCGACAACAGCAACCCGCGCGACGCCGATGGCCTGTAGGGCAGCAACGAATCGCCCGACAGTGAAGGCGAACCCGGCACATTTGGCAACCTTCCAGGGCTGCCGCTATAGATTTTTCAGACCTCAAAAGTCTTCTGACTTGAATGCCACCCCTCCCCGGCCCGTGCCGGGGATTTTTTATGAGCAAATCGCAAGCACTAATAGATATCGGGCCCAACCTGGCACATGACAGTTTTCGGGATGACCTGTCGGCCGTTCTGCAGCGTGCCCGCGCGGCCGGGGTTGTACAAATGGTGGTTACCGGCAGTGATGCACCAAGTGCCCGAGCCGCATCACTGCTTGCGCAAGACTATCCCGGCCAGCTTTTCGCTACCGCCGGTTTGCATCCGCATCATGCCAGTGATTTCAATGCCGAAACGCTAACTCTGTTGCGCGAACTCGCAGACAAACCCGGCGTTGTCGCACTCGGCGAAATGGGCCTGGATTTTTTGCGCGACATCTCACCCCGCAAGGATCAGGAACATGCCTTCCGGCAACAACTGGAATTAGCCGTGGAACTGCGCAGACCCGTATTTTTGCATCAACGCGATGCGCATGCGCGCTTTCTGCCCATCCTGAAAGAATATCGACACGCCCTACCCGGCGCCGTGGCGCATTGCTTTACCGGTAGCGGCGAAGAACTGGCCGATTACCTGGACCTGGATATGCACATCGGCATCACCGGCTGGATTTGCGATGAACGGCGTGGCCAGCACCTGCTGGATATCGTGGCGCAAATTCCGGATAACCGGCTGATGATAGAAACCGATTCCCCGTATCTGATGCCGCGCACCATCCGGCCCCGGCCCAAAACGCGGCGTAATGAACCCTGCAATCTGCCTTACGTTTTAGCCACCCTGGCGCAGGCCCGCAACCAGAGCGAAAGCGCCCTGGCGCAAGCCACTACTGCAACCGCACGCGAATTTTTTGGCCTTGATCAATGTTAGTGATGTTGCGCAGTTAACGCGTTATCCTCAAGATTCTTCAAACTACGAAAACCGGAGTGACCATGGCTGACAAAAGCAGCAACGAGGTAGACGAACTCAAACGCGAACTGGAAACCCTGCGCAAGGATTTCGCCAAACTGGTGGATTCGGTAAAAAATGCCTCCGGCGCTCAGACCCATGGGTGACCCAGGCCGGGTTGGACGCGGCGCGTGATTCCGCCGAGCGCCTGCGCGGACAGGCGCGCGATGCAGCCAGCAATTTCGAAGATGAAATCAAGGCCCGGCCCTATACCAGCATATTCACAGCCTTTAGTGTCGGCCTGTTGCTTGGCAAAATCCTGGGGCGTTAAAGCGTGAATATCAAGGGCAAGCTGGCGCGCATATTCGCCCTCAACGGTTTGATCTGGATACCGTTACTGGTGGGCCTGGCTGGCCTGTGTTTCTGCGCAACCGCGGCTTATTTGGCCATGGCAGCAGTTGGGGGCACGCTAATCGCCGCATTGGTCACTGGCTCAGCTTGCTTCTGGCAGCCGCTCTGCTTGGCTACTGGGTGGCCCGTATGGTGGCACCCAAGACAGTCTCGCCTCCAAGACGGATTCAGGGCAGCAAACAGACGGAATAACCGCGGATCAGGCGCTACGCCCTGTCCTGGGTGACGGCGCCACCGACTGGGTTCAGGCCAATACCGGCCAAGCCGCGTTGGGGGCGCTGGCAATCGGCGTAATCCTGGCCGCCAGCCCCACGGCGAGGCGCACGCTTACGTGCGCCCTTGCGCCCATGGCGGTGCGCGGTTTAACAAAATTTGTACGCTCGCTGTCCGACAGCCTCCTGATATGGATTGACCTGTCAATAGTGATTGACGATTTATACATAATTCAATGGTTTGCGGCATGCACTTGGGTCAGGGCACGGCCAGCTGATTGCGACGGTAGATCACACTGATATTCGTGGATTGGGTACC
>JBDNIO010000143.1:0-8821 GCA_041688215.1 Salinisphaeraceae bacterium
GCTTCCGGTTGTTGAACAACCCAAAGCATGGCCGGATAATCGGTTTGGTGCATTCAAATCGTGGACACCTATAATTGCGGGTAACTTATTGATATGCATCGTATTGAGTAGGTTTTTCGTTCTGCAAACCGGACACTAGTGACAATAGTTGTAGATTCAAGTTCGGCTTTAACTATGCTTCTAAATATCGGAGAGACGGCCAAGCGCTGCGGTTGTTCCGTGCAATCGCTGCGTCACTACCAAACTTTGGATTTACTGGAACCGAAGGCGTATAGCAGGGGCGGCCATCGCCTTTACGATGAAGCAGCCGTGCAACGCGCCGGCTTCATACGCGGAGCAAGACGCATGGAATTTAGCTTGGACACTATCGGAGAAATGCTGGCGATTGCAGACTTCCCGGCAACCGAGTGCAGTGAAATCGACGCCTTGGCTCGCACGCAACTCGTCAAGGTCGAATCGCGGCTATTACAGGCCGCACTTAACGGGCTGATTGCTTCGTGCTCAGGCGGCAAAGTAGCGCAATGCCGTATTATAGAAACATTGACGCACTCGTAACCTAGACTTGACTCTGTACGCGGGTACGGATATATAGTCCGTTCCCGCTTGCAATATTTTCGCTGCAAGCCGGTCTATTCATCTAGACAGACAGCAGGAAGACCACAGACGCCCGGATGAGACTTTTACGCGCCATATTGATCGCCATGCTGGCGATCTCAATACCGCTGCCGGCCACGGCTGCGGCGTTTGGCGCGCCTCCGTGCATGAAAATGGCAACGGAGGTAGAGGCTCCGGCTATAACTATAGATGCATCGGCAATATTGAACAGTACCCAAAACGATTCTTGTTGTTGCGACCAATGCGACGATTGCGCCACCTGTGACGCCCCTTGCGCTACCGGGGCCACCGCCGCCACCCATGTCGAGCCACGAGCACTGAATAAGCTGACGATACCCACCCGCCGGTTCGCAGCCTTGCCTGCCAAGGCTTTGCCCGCCCATCCCGAAGACCCCGTCCGGCCACCGAGCGCGCTCCAAAGCTAATCGTTTTGCGTCGATGCATCCGCATCGACACCTTAACCGCTTTGGAGACCGGTCATGTTGCATGACACTTGTAGGCAGCAGCCCGTTGCACACTCATCAATAATCGAACGTCGGCCGTGGGCCGCAGCGCACTTTTTCGGCTTGGTCATTGTTGCTCTGGCCAGCCCGACAAGTGTCGCGCTGGCTGAACCTGCGGCTAAACCCGCGCCGCCAGAAGCCCTGGTCGCACAAGTGCTTGAACGTAACGCCGGGCTGGCCGCGTTACGCTCGGCCGTAGACGCCGCCGAGGCCCGCATATTGCCCGCCGGCGCCCTACCCGACCCTAAATTCCTGGGCGCGGTCGCGCCGCGGACCATCGATGGCTTTACCACCCCGTCCGGTCAGGAACGCGGGGTGAGCGGGATATTGGCGCTTAGCCAGGAACTACCCTGGCCCGGCACCTTAGGCTTGCGTGAAAACGTAGCGCACTATCAAGCCGAAGCGGCAGAGGACGACGTTATGGCGTTGCGCCTGCGTTTAGAGGCCGCCACCCTGGCTGGCTACGCGCAATGGGCTTATGTGCATGAAGCGCTGGAAATTAATGCCACGAATCAAGAGTTAACCGACGAGCTACGGCGCGTGGCAGAAAATCGTTATGCCGCCGGCATTGCCCAGCAACAGGACGTGCTGCAAGCCGAAGTCCAGTTACAACGCCTGAAAGAACAGGCGCTGGAGTTCAAACGCCGCAAGGCCGATGTGCGCGCACGCACTAATGCGTTGTTAAATCGCGACGCAAACCAACCGCTACCGCCGCCCGTTACCTTGCCCTGGCCCAGCAACCTGCCCACCTACACCGCATTACGCGATTTAGCTCTGGCACGCCATCCGGAATTAGCGCAGATCGATAAACGCCTGGCCGCGAATCACGAGCGCGAGGCACTAGCGGAGAAAGGCTTTTATCCTAACCTGCAATTCGAAGTGCGCAATAACGACTTCCGCCCCGCCAGCCAGACCCAATTGCAGGTCGGCGTAAGCCTGAGCTTGCCGTTGAGCCGCGATAAATACCGCGCCGAACTGGACGCCGCCAAGGCCGATAGCTCGCGTTTGCGCTACGAGTTGGATGACCGCCGCGCGCAACTGCTGGGCGAACTGGAATCCGCCCGCGCCTCGGCTGAATCTGCAAGTAAAACCATCGAACTCTACCGCGATGAACTCATCCCACGCACGCGGGAGAACCTGAGCGCCGCGCGTTCGGCTTACGGCTCTGGCGGCGGTTCTTTTCTGGACGTAATCACCGCCGAGGAACAGAAGCTAAACGCAGAATTAAATCTTGAGAAAGCGCGGGCGAATTACTTCACCGCCTGCGCTGAACTCACACGCTGGGCGGGAGGCACGCTGCCACCTGCCGAACCTGCCCCTGTATCTGAATAAGTACTCCGAGACCCACCATAAAAAATCGAAACTCTCTGTTATTCATCGCGCTGCCGGTAATCCTTGTATTCGGCGCTATCGGCTTTTTCGGGTATGGCTATTTCGCTAGCCCCGGTATGTCTGATATGAAACTGACCGACGCCACCACCTATAAATCCGGACCGTTCCGGGTCACGGTGGCGATTAACCCGACCGCCCCCGAGGTGGGCAAAAACCAATTCACCGTTAAGGTCGCCGACAGCAGCCGCAATCCGGTAACCGGCGCCAGCATCAAGGCGTTTGGGGAAATGGCGGCCATGGCGACGATGGCCGCCATGCGCGCGCCTGCCGATCTGGAAGAGGTCGAGCCCGGCCTCTACGCCGGCCCGCTGAAACTGGAGATGCGCGGTGAATGGCCGCTGAGTCTGTACATCAAAAAAGAAGGCGTTGGCGAAACCCGGCTGGGCTTCGACATGGCCACCGGCCGTGAAGGTTTGAGTATTTCTTCCGGGGGGGCCCCAATCGCCAACGCGATGGGCGCCGGCGTGGATAAGAAGGACGGTATGACCAAAGGCGACGACAAAATGTCGACCGGAAAATCCCCGGAAAAAAATGAACAAGGCTATTACACCGTAGGCAAGTACCAGATAAAGGTCGAGGTTCTGGGCGGCGGCAGCATGATGTCCGACCCGACCATGACCGGTGGCGATTCGATGATGCAGAAAGACGGAATGACCAAAAGCAAAACTATGGGCGACGGCATGGCGATGCAAGACGGCATGTCTGAACAAAGCAAGCGTATGGGTAAAGACTCGATGGCCATGAGCGGCAGTGACGCCATGGATGGCGAAAAAGGTATGGGTTCCGAGAAAAAGCCGGCTATGAAAAAAGGCATAGCCATGATGTCCGGCCCGAATCGTCTGCAAGTGAGCGTGCAGGATTTGGACGGCAACCCTGTTAACGGCGCCACGGTACGCGTGGCCGCGCAACGCGATTCCGCCATGGGCAAGATGGACGATTCGATGATGGACGACAAAACCATGGGCAAGCGCGATGGGATGATGGCCGAGCAAGACATGTCCGGTGGTGATGCCATGATGCAGGACGGTGGCAACATGCAGGACGATAACGCCGGCATGCCGCCCAAGCGCAATTCCGCGATCGTGCAATTCGAGCCAGCCGGGGACGGCGTCTATCGCGGGGCACTCAAGCTGCCATCCGAGGGCGACTACGCATTGGCGGTGGACGTTTCGACCGAAACCAAGGGCCACGGCGACTTAGTGCTGGCCTTCACCACTGGCGAGTATGGCCTGCGCGCCGCCACTGCCACCCCGGAAGGCATCGCTTACTACACCTGCTCCATGCATACCTCCGTGCGTGAGTCCGGGCCTGGCCAGTGCCCGATTTGCAGCATGGACCTGGTGCCGGTAACCAACGAACAAGTGCAATCCGGCGTAATCACTATTGATGCGCGGCGCCGCCAATTGATTGGCGTGGAAACCGGCACGGCTATTATGAAAGACTTGACCAAAAGCATCCGCGCGGTCGGCAAAATCGATTACGACGAGCGCCAGATCAGCAATGTCAGCTTGAAATTCGATGCCTGGATTGGCGACCTCAAGGCCGACTACGTGGGCACCAAAGTTGAACGCGGACAGGTGCTGTTCACCGTGTACAGCCCGGAATTGCTGTCCGCCCAACAGGAATATCTTGAATCCCGCCAGCGTCTGGCCAGCCGCGGCCCTGACGACAGCCTGGTACAGGCGGCGCGCAAGCGGCTGATGCTGTGGGACGTCTCCGCTGCACAAGTACGTGCATTGGAGCGCCGCGGCCAACCGATTGAGTATCTGCCGATCTTCGCGCCCAACAGCGGCACGGTGGTCGAAAAAATGATTGTCGAGGGCAGTCATATGAAAACCGGCGACATGCTACTGCGTATCGCCGATCTATCCACCGTGTGGGTGGACGCCGAAGTTTACGAAGCCGATCTACCGCTGATTGAAGAAGGTATGGCAGCCACAGTGACCCTGCCCTATGTAAGCGGCGACCCGATCCAGGCCACGGTCGATTACATCTACCCTTACCTGAACCCTGAAACCCGCACGGCGCGCATCCGGCTGGTGCTGGACAACGCCGAAGGCGCACTTAAACCCGATATGTACGCCGAGGTCCATCTGCAATCCGATCTGGGCAGACGCCTGGTGGTACCCGAAGACGCGGTATTGGTCGCCGGCGAATCCCGCGTCGTGTTCAAGGATATGAGTGACGGCGGCGAAGACGAAGGCAAATTGAAGCCCGTGCGGGTGAAGACCGGGCAAAGTGTCGACGGCTGGGTCGAGATTACGCAGGGCCTGAACGCCGGTGACAAGGTCATTACCTCCGGCAATTTCCTTATTGCCGCCGAAGCCAAACTCAAGACGGGGATAAATCAATGGTAGAGCCAAAGGTAGATAAAGTACCCACCCCTGTGGCTGAACACGACCACGGAGATTACAGACGCGGCGCACTGGCCGGCCTAATTGCGTACTGCGCCAAAAACTGGCTGCTCACGCTGATGCTGGTAGCGGCCGCCACATTCTGGGGCTATCGCTCGCTGATCAACGCGCCGCTGGACGCGATTCCCGATCTGTCCGACGTGCAGGTGATTATCCTTACCGACTGGCCGGGGCGTAGCCCCGATCTGGTCGAGGATCAGATTACCTACCCGCTGACCACCACGCTGCTGGCGGCGCCCAAGGTAAAATTCGTACGCGGCCAGAGTTTCCTGGGCCTGTCGTTCGTCTATGTGATTTTTGAAGACGGTACCGATATTTACTGGGCGCGCTCACGGGTGCTGGAATATCTGAACTCGGCCACCAAGGACTTGCCCGAAGGCGTCAATCCAACCCTGGGGCCGGACGCCACCGGCGTAGGCTGGGTATTCCAATATTCACTGATCGACAAGACCGGGCAAAACAGCCTGGCCGATTTGCGCAGTATTCAGGACTTTAATCTGCGTTATGCATTGGAATCGGTGGACGGCGTTGCCGAAGTTGCTTCCGTCGGCGGCTATGAAAAGGAATACCAGGTTAATGTCGACCCCGACAAACTGGCCTCGTACGACATCCCGCTGCAAAAGGTCATCGAATCGGTACGCCGGTCGAATAACGATGTCGGCGGCCGGGTACTGGAAATCTCCGGACACGAGCAGTTCATCCGCGGCCGCGGCTATGTGGACTCCACCGAGGACTTGGAAAAGGTGGTCCTCGGCGTTAACGACAACGGCGTGCCGATCCGGGTTTCCGACGTCGCCAACGTCAGCCTCGGGCCTGCGTTGCAGCGCGGCGCGGCCGAACTCAACGGCGAAGGCCTGGCCGTAGGCGGCATTGTCGTGATGCGCTACGGCGAAAACGCGCTGGACGTGATCGAGCGTGTGAAGCAGCGCCTGGAAGAAGCCAAATCCAGCCTGCCCGATGGTGTAGAGGTCGTGACCGTTTATGACCGTTCCAGCCTAATCGAGCGCGCCATCGAAACCTTGCAGCGCACACTCGGCGAGGAAATGCTGATTGTGTCGCTGGTGATCATCGTCTTCCTGCTCCACATTCGCTCCGCACTGGTAGCGATCATTACGCTCCCGATCGCCATTTTGTTGGCGTTTATTCCGATGTATTATCAGGGGCTAACCGCCAACATCATGTCGCTGGGCGGCATTGCTGTGGCCATAGGCGCGATGGTGGATGCAGCGATTGCGATTGTGGAAAATATTCACCGGCGGCTTACCTTGCGCGGCGAACAGGACGGCGAGTCGCCCACTGGCGAAACACGTACCGCCGTTATTATTGATGCCATGCAGGAAGTTGGACCATCCATTTTCTTTGCCTTGTTGATTATCGCCGTGTCCTTCCTGCCAGTCTTCGCGCTGGAAGGCAGCGAGGGCAAGTTGTTCAAGCCGCTGGCCTTTACCAAGACCTATTCGATGTTCTTCGCGGCTTTGTTGTCGGTAACGTTAATTCCGGCGCTGGCGGTGCTTGTAATAAGGGGCAAGATCCGCGGCGACAAAAGCTGGCTGAATCGCGGCTTGATCGCCGGCTACGCACCGGTAGTGCGCTTCGTGGTGCACTTTCGCTGGGCCGTAATCGGAGTTGCAGCGTTCGCGCTGGTGTCGGTCATCATTCCCTATCGCGGGCTGGGCAGCGAGTTCATGCCGCCGTTAAACGAAGGCAGCATTCTGTACATGCCCACCGCCCTGCCCGGCATGTCGATTTCCGAGGCGCAGCAAACGCTGCAAACCATGGATCGTGAGTTGATGAAGTTCCCGGAAGTCGAGCGCGTGTTCGGCAAGGTCGGGCGTTCTACCAGCGCGACCGATCCCGCGCCGCTGTCCATGATCGAAACCAACATCACGCTCAAGCCTAAAAGCGAATGGCGTGAGGGCATGACCTGGGACAAGCTGATCGCCGAGATGGACGAAAAAATGCGTTTCCCCGGCATGCCCAATATCTGGTGGATGCCGATTCAAACGCGTACCCAGATGTTGGCGACCGGTATTCGTTCGTCACTGGGCATCAAGGTGTTCGGACCCGACCTGGGTGTAATCGAAAGCACCGCGGTCGATATTGAAGAGGCCCTGCAAGCCGACTCACGCACCGCGCCCTACACCCGCAGCGCCTTCGCCGAGCGCACCACCGGCGGTTACTTTCTGGACTTCGACATCAACCGCGAAGCCGCCGCCCGCTTCGGTTTGAACGTGGGCGATGTGCAGGACGTGATCGTCGCCGCCATCGGCGGCAAAGCCGTGTCGCAAACCGTGGAAGGCCGCGAGCGCTACGACATCCTGGTGCGCTATAACCGCGATTATCGTGACAGCCTGGAAGCGCTGAAACGCACCTTCGTCACCAGCGCGAATGGCGCGCAAATTCCAATCACTCAGGTCGCCGACCTGAATTTCCGCACCGGCCCGCCGATGATCCGCAATGAAGACGGCCAACTCGTCGGTTTCGTGTTTGTCGATGTCGGCGATGGGCTGGGTATTCCGGATTATGTGGCACGCGCTAAGCAAGTAGTCGCCGAAACGGTCGATGTCCCGGATGGCTACCGCGTCGCCTGGGCCGGGCAGTTTGAAAGCTATGAGCGTGCCAGGGCCCGCCTGGAAATCCTGGTGCCGCTGACTGTGCTGCTGATCTTTTTCATGCTGTACTTCCATCGCAAATCCCTGGTGGAAACTGCAGTGGTCATGCTCGCGCTGCCGTTCTCGCTAATCGGAAGCATCTGGCTGCTGTGGTTCCTGGAATACAAGCTGTCAGTTGCGGTCGCCGTTGGCATGATCGCAGTCACCGGCCTGGCGGTGGAGCTTGGCCTGCTGATGATGCTGTATCTCGACATCGCCTGGCGGCAATACCACTCTGACGGTCAAATGAACAATCGCCAGGATCTTACCGAAGCCATTGTAGATGGCGCCGCCAAACGCCTGCGCCCAATACTCATGACCGGGCTTGCTCTGTTTATGGGGCTGGTGCCGATCATGATTTCCGACGGCACCGGGGCAGATGTAATGAAACGCGTGGCCGCGCCCATGCTTGGCGGTGTCGGTACGTCGCTACTTCTGGTATTAATCGTGTTCCCGGCCCTCTTTGCCTTCTGGCGAGGCCGTGGACTGGCTGCCGAACCGAGGAAAACGCAATAGTCTGGATATAACAGCGATACCGCTAAGGGGAGTTAATGAGACGAAAGCTGGTTGCGAATCCAGCCTCATACGCGCGTGGCGCGTTTGGGTCGCTTGCCTTGGAGATACAATGCCCGGGTATTCGCAAGTCAAATGCCTGGCCGCGTGCTTCAGACGGCGTGAACCCAAATTCGGTTTTGAACGCCCGATTGAAACTGGGAATGGACTTCCCCCGGTATCATAGACAAACCCGGCCTATGATATGAGCATAAGAGTAAGTCCAATCGCATAAATATGCGATGGCAGTCTGATTCCAAGTAAGGCCATGTCAACAAAGAATAGTTATTTTCTATAAGTTATTGATCTGTTACGTCATTCCAGAGAAAGCGGAAATCCAGTGAAAGTGCCGCAGAATATGGATTCCCGCGTTCGCAGAAATGACGATCCATATAGTTCGGTGACATAGCCCAAAGTAAATAGTTCTCGGGATGGCTCAGGGGGTAGTGAGCCAGCGAATATCCCTCCGGGAAAGGAGCGGGATATAAAAAAGCCCCGCCGTTATCTGGTTTCTCTAAGTTATTGTTTTAATTGCATCTTCACGAAACTCAGGGATGACGTATTGCACTGTAGAGAAAGTCTGAGACTTGCCCTACAGTGCTGTCACGCTATCGAACTATACAAGAACTTACCGCTACCTGAGCGTTGTAGATAACCACTTTGTTCTATATTGGCTGGGGGACCAGGATTCGAA
>JBDNIO010000144.1:0-30650 GCA_041688215.1 Salinisphaeraceae bacterium
CGTGACATCGTGGCACTTGCCATCGGTGACCGTAACAAAGCTGGGCAATAACCCTTCGTGATCCAGGCCGACATGTAACTTAACCGCCCCCTTGGTGGTTCGGAACTTGGCCCAGGGGAACACCGACAAGCACAGATCAATGAGTTATAACTGAATCTGGCAAGCACGGAGATGAAGCGATGATAGGAAAGTACGTCAAAAATCAAGGCAATGAGTATCAGAAGCTTCACTCAGACCATCAGCTCGGACTGTTCTAAAATACCCCGTGGCTTGCCGCGGGGTTCTTTATTTGATAACAGCGGCGCAGTTTAATCCATTGCCCCCGGCGGCGGGGTGGAACTATCGGGCACAAAGAAGTCGACGAACAGTTCCTTGCAGTCCGGGTCTACCTTGTACTGCTGAAAGTCGGTAACGCCAGCGTTGTGCAACACTTCGTCGTCGATAAAGAAATTGCCGGTGCAGTCGCCGCTGGGCTGGATCAGGATTTGGTAGGCGGCATCACCCATAATTTCCGGTGTGCGGCTGCCGTCAATCATTTTCTCGCCACCCAGCATATTACGCACGGCGGCCGTGGCAATCGAGGTACGTGGCCATAGTGCATTAAACGCCACGCCCTTATTCCGAAACTCTTCCGACATGCCAAGCACCCAGACGCTCATGCTGTATTTTGCCAGCGTATAAGCGGGATGATTCTTGAACCACTTGGCGCTCATATCCAGGGGTGGCGAAAGGTTCAGCACATGCGGGTTATCGCCTTTCAGCAAATACGGCAGGCATTTCTGGGTGACCAGATAACTGCCGCGAGCGTTGATCTGGTGCATTAAATCAAAACGCTTCATTGGCGTTTGCAGGGTACCGGTTAGCTGAATCGCGCTGGCGTTGTTGATGCAGATATCGATGCCGCCAAAGTGTTCCGCGGCCTGTTCTACCGCAGACTCCACGGTTTCTTCATCGCGAATATCGCAGACAATGGGTAGCGCCTTGCCACCGGCCTGCTCTATTTCCTCGGCTGCGGTGTAAATCGTGCCTGGAAGCTTGGGATGCGGCTCGGCGGTTTTTGCGGCAATCACAATATTGGCACCATCGGCGGCGGCACGTTTGGCTATCGCTAGGCCGATGCCACGCGAGGCGCCGGAAATGAATAGTGTTTTATTTTTCAAGTCGGCCATTCAAGCTCTCCATTGGTTTGATCGGTACACAGACTAACTCGATTGACGAACAAGCAACAGATGTTAGCGACGCACTTTCTCGGTTACGGGGCCATATATCATTCAATATTTTTACTTGACCGGTCGTATTGACCGATCAATAATAGCAGCATAAAATATTCAGAGACACAAATGCAAGAGCCACTCGGAGTGTCTGAAGTAAAGGCCAAGTTCGCCGCAGTGTGTGATCGCGCCGCGCAAGGCGAGGTTATTCGTTTTACCCGCCGCCGCGGCAGCAAGATCGAGCGCTTTGAATTGCGCCAGATCACGCCGGCCAGGCGCGAACTGGGCGCGTTGGAAGGTAAATTCGACGACGCTGAAATGGACGCGTTGAGTGCGTCCATGACTGAACAAGAGCAGGCCGATTGGAATATCTGATCGATACCAACATCGCGCTCTGGAGCCTGGCTGCGCCTGCTCGACTAAGCACAGACGCGAGAAGACTACTGGAAGAGGCTGAACATACGATCCTGTTTTCCAGCATTAGCGTGGTCGAATTCAAACTCAAGTGCGAACGGCTATTCGCGGAATACGACAATCTCGCCGCCGAATTTCCGCGCCAATTATCCGCTCTGGGCTTTACGGCCACGGCATTCGCCGCCACCGATGCCGTGGGCTTGGGCGCCGTCCGACCCAACCGTGACCCATTCGATCGCATGCTATGTTCACAGGCCATGGCTCGAAGCCTGACATTGATCACGGCGGATAGGGAATTATTGCGCTACGCTCCCGTAAAAACGCTGTGGTGAAAAACCTATGAGTGAATTTCCAGTTTCCTTTGTGCAAACAGCGCGCGGCAGATTTGCCTATCGGCAAACCGGCACCGGTCGACCGCTGGTTATGCTGCACGGCTGGCCCGAGAGCTCCTACTGCTGGAAAGCTGTGGCCGAACAGCTACAGAATGACTTTCGCATCATCGCTCCGGACTTGCGCGGCCTCGGCGATTCCGAACGCAGTCTCGACCCCGCCGCCTATACCAAGCAGGCAATGGGCCAGGACCTGCTCGCGCTGCTGGATGCGCTGGAAATAGATCGCTGCTTTTTGGCCGGCCATGACTGGGGCGGCGCCATAGCGCAGGAAGCCGCGCTAGCCGCACCGGATCGATTCGAAAAATTAGTCCTGCTCAATATCCACGTGCTACCTAATGCGCGCGGCAATATGAAAGCGCAAGCAGAAATACGCAACCGCCCAGCACCCTTGTGGTATCAGTTTTTCCAGAATGCCTACGATGACCAGGGCCAGGGGCTGGCCGAAGCCATGATTCCCGGTAACGAACGCGTGTGGCTAGGGCACTTCCTGCGTGCGTGGTCGGCACAGGGCTTTCCGGAGGATGCCTTTGAAGAGCATGTTCGCTGCTACTCGATCCCGAACACGGCCACCACCGGCGCCAATATGTACCGCTGCTACAAACAGGACATGGCACGCTGGGCTGAACTGGCCGGGCGAAAATTTGCGATGCCGGGCTTATATATCCACGGCTACAAAGACCCGGTAATCATCCCCGAATACACTGAACATCTGGATGATGTATTCGACGATATCCGCGTGGAACGCATCGAGGCCGCACACTTCGTGCAAGAAGAAAAACCGGTGGAAGTGGCGGCTTTGATCAGGGAATTTATTGCTTAGCCTGAAGCATCTCACCCAGCACCTGCGTCCATTGCCCCGACCCAGGCAGGTTCATGCCGCCGTCGGCCATAATCAGGCTGCCGGTGATGTAACTCGCCAGCGGCGATGCCAGAAAACAGGCCGTTGCGCCGATATCATCCACCGTGCCCATGCGTTGCAGCGGTACCAACCTCGATAATTTAGACTCGCTACCGGGCGGTGCTAACCGCCGCATACCTTCGGTGTCTTTGATCGGGCCGGGCACAATGGAATTGCTGCGGATGCCGTGCGGGCCCCATTCCAGCGCCAGGTTACGCATCAGGTTATCAATACCGGCCTTGGCCGCGCCCACGTGCGCTTGCCATGCATGCGGCAAAAAAGCCTGGCCGGCGGAGATAAAAATCAGACAGCCGCGGGTTTCTTTTAGCTGCTCAAACGCGGCGCTGGCGGCGTTAAACGCGCCCATTAAATCAATATCGATAACCGTTTTGAAGCCGTTCATGGACAGCTTTTCCGCCGCGCAGGGAAAGTTGCCGGCCGCGCCGGCAATCAGCACGTCTATGGGGCCAAGCTGATTTGACGTGGTCTGCATAGCTGACTGCAGGGCGTCCGGGTCGCGCACGTCGGCGGCTTGTGCGACTACTTTTGCGCCCAGGTCTTGCAGTTCGGCCGCAGCGTTGTCGAGTTTTTCCTGGGTGCGTCCACAGATAGCGATATTCGCACCGAGGGCAGCAAAGTTTTTGGCCACACACAGGTTAATACCACTGCCGCCGCCGGTGATGAAAACCGTTTTATTCTGAAATAAATCTTTCGAGAAATACTGATTTACCTGCACGCCGTGGCTCCTTTTTTAATCCAGGGTGAAAGTGTAACGCAGAGCTTGTGGTCTTATGTTGTGTAGCCTAATCTTGGATTATCCAAAAACGAAAAGGAGCATTATGGATAACCTAACCACTTGCGCGGGCCGCGTTCTGCTTTCCCTGATGTTTATTGTCGCCGGTTTCGGAAAAATTACCGGTTACACCGCAACCGCCGGTTATATGGAAAGCCAGGGCGTTCCCGGGCTTTTATTACCGCTGGTAATTTTGCTGGAACTGGGCGGTGGCTTATTGATACTCGTGGGTTTTCAGACCCAGATTGTTGCATTTCTGCTGGCGGTGTTTTGCGTGCTGACGGCGTTTATTTTTCACGCCGGACCAGAAGAATTTACCGGATTGCTGAAAAACCTCGCCTTGGCAGGCGGCTTTTTAATGCTGCTGGCGCGTGGCCCCGGGCACTGGAGTCTGGATGAAAAATTCAGCAGCTCACGAACTGAAAGTCATTAGCTTGCCATAGTGGATATTCGATAGTGGGTACAAGGGCCGGTTAACACCGGCTCACCCAACGCCCGCCCGCGGGACAATTCGCACAGGCCCGTGGACATGATTGGCCCTACCAGAAGAAAACCCGAGACGGCCGCGGCGAGGAAATATGGATGGCTGCCAAACATCAGTATCATGGCGCCGATAATAGTTACCAGCAGCCCGTAGGCCAGGCTCGCGCCGGGGTGGTGCAGCATATCGGAGATGCCGTTGCGCACCCAGATGATAGGCCGTCCTATAGATACCGTCTGCACTGAAGGATGTGAGCCCACTGCATCGAAACTGTTCGCGGTTGCCATAACAGTCCCCCTGATTGAGACGGTAACTTCAGTGTGGACCAAACCGCAAACCGCGGCCGTTGTGCACGCGCTAGCTCGGACCGCGCCTGACGGCGCCCGGCACAATCGAGTCCAGAGTGTTACCGCGGTAGTCCTCGCGCAGTGCTTTAACCATCACATAGGCCATGAAAATCAGCAATACGCAGAAGGGAAAGCCCAACGTTGTTATTACGTTTTGCAAGGCATCGAAGCCGCCTAGCACCAATAATGAACCGGCCACCGCGCCGCCGGATAGAGCCCAGAACACGCGCTGACGCGTGGGTGGATTGGGCTCATCGCCGGAGGTGAGCATATCCATGACCAGCGATGCGGAATCGGCGGAGGTGACAAAAAATATCACCACAATGAGTATCGACAGACCGGAGGTGAACTCCGCAAGCGGGAAATGTTGCAGGAACTCGAACAGCGCGACGGTAACGTTGTCCTGCACCGGGCCCACCAGGCCACCGCCCTCGTTCAATTCAATATTGATGGCCGACAACCCGAACACGCAGAACCAGAGGATGGAAAACATTACCGGTGCCAGTAAAACACCGGCAACGAACCCACGGATCGTGCGCCCGCGCGAAATACGCGCCACGAAAATGCCCACAAACGGCGCCCAGCAAATAGTCCAGGCCCAATAGAACACGGTCCAGTTCTGCTGCCAGCCGGTGTCGTTAAACGCCTGATTCCAGAACGCCATCGGCACGATAGCCGCAATATAAGCCCCGAAGGTTTGCACCGTGCCTTGCAGCAGTAACAGTGTCGGGCCGGTTACCAGAATGAACGCCAACAAGAGCACGGCCAGGGCGATATTGATCTCGCTTAAACGACGGATTCCCGCATCCAGGCCTAGCGCAACAGACACCGTTGCCGCGGCAGTGATAATACTGATAATCACCAGTTGCGAGCCTACATCATTCGGAATTCCGAACAACTGCGACAAGCCACTGTTTACCTGCAACGTCCCTAACCCCAGGGAAACCGCAACACCAAACATGGTGCCGACCACGGCCACCACGTCAATACCCCAACCGATGGGGCCAAACACACGCTCACCCAATACCGGGTAGAAAATGGAACTGATGCGTGGCGGCAGTTTGTGCCGATACACGAAATAGGCAATCGCCAGCCCCGGCATCGCAAATATGGTCCAGGTGTGGAAAGCAAAATGATACAAGGTGATGTTCAGAGCTTGTTTCGCGGCAGCGATGCTTTCCGGTTGCACATCACCCATGGGCGGATTGGCAAAATGCGAGATGGGTTCAGCCACCCCCCAAAACATCAAAATCGTGCCGATACCGGCGGCAAACAGCATCGTGAACCAGGCCAGGTTGCTGTACTCAGGCCGGTCGTCATCCGCACCCAGGCGTATGGCACCATAACGGCTTAACGCAATCCAGATCAGAAAGCCCAGCAGACTGGTGACTGCCAGAATATAGAACCAGCCCATATATGTGGCCACCCAGGTAGTAATGGCGCCGAAAAACGCGCCCATGGAGTTGTTGAACAGCGCGGAGGCGGGTACAAATAATCCGATAATTAAGGCGGAAATAAAAAAGATCACCGGATTGGTTTTTAAGCCAAGTGCGTCGCTTAGTCGTTGTAGCATGCAAAATATCCTGGCCGCGCCGTGGGCACCGTTGCGGAGATGACCCTATTCGCTCACGCATCTGGAATCAAGCCGGGCACTAAATCTCGGTGGCGGATAAAACGCCAAGAACAACACCCCATAACGAAAAAGGCCGCCTCAAGAGGCGGCCTTTTCTATGGCCCTATGGTGCTGGGCAAGCCTTAGGGGGTTGCTGAAAAAGTCCATCCTTGGACTTTTTCATCGACACACACGCAAAATTCGGTTTCGCGTGCGCTTCATTTTCAAGCACTTACAGCGCATGAAAATGTTGGCACATCCCTGTGCCAAGCGGGAACTGCCGAAAAACTGCATTTTTCAGCAATCCCTTAGTCTTCTACCAGATTATAAGACCCATCCTCGTCATGGGTTTCACGCCCGGTTACCGGTGGGTTGAACGCGCACACCAATTTCATCTCAGTTTTGGCTTTAAGTGTGTGGCGGTCGTGTTTGTCGAGTGCGTAAACGGTACCGGGCTCGATTTTGTGTTCTTCGCCCGTTTCACGGTTAACAATGGAGCCCTCGCCCTGGTAACAAAAAACCGCCTCAAAGTGGTTTTTGTACCACATATCGAATTCGAGACCGGGTGGGAAGGTGGTCTCGTGGAAGGAGAAACCCATACCGTCCTTGCCCAGCAACCAGCGCACGCTGGTCCAGCCGTCTTTGCTGACCACTTCGCGGTCGGTACCACGCAAGTCTTCTGTACGAATTATTTTCATAGTGTCACCATTGTTCTCTATATATGTCTAGATTGCCGCGGTGGATTTTTACGCCGCGCCCTTGATCAGGCCGTGCTTGGTTAGTACTTCCTTCATGGCGTCCTCGAGGATATCCAGGCCTTCGTGCAAATCATCATCGTTGATGATCAGCGGTGGCATGACCTTGATGACGTTGTCTTCCGGGCCGGCGGTTTCCATCAGCAGGCAACGCTGGAAACAGGCGGCGGTGACTTCATCAGCCAGCTCCGCGGTATCGCAGTCGATGCCGTTGATCAGGCCGCGGCCGCGCACGCCGGCCTTGAAGTTGACGAAGCGGTCGACAATGGACTGACAGCGCTCGCGCACGATTTCGCCCTTGCGCAGGATGTCTTTTTCCAGGGTGTCGTCGCTCCAGAAATGCCTGATTGCGTGGGTGGAGGTTACAAACGCGAGGTTATTGCCGCGGAAGGTGCCGTTGTGTTCGCCTGGGGCCCATTTGTCGATTTCCGGCTTGATCAAGGTCAATGCCAGCGGCAGGCCGTAGCCGGATAACGATTTGGACAGACAGATAATGTCCGGGTCCAGACCCGCAATCTCAAACGAGAAAAACGGACCCGTGCGGCCGACGCCAGCCTGAATGTCGTCCACAATCAGCAACATGTCGTGATCGCGGCAGATTTTTTCGACTTTTTGCAGCCACTCGATTTCGGCCACATTGATGCCACCTTCGGCCTGTACGGTTTCCAGAATAATGGCGGCCGGTTTATCCATGCCGCTGGAAGAATCTTGCAACATGCTTTCAAGATAGGAGGCCGTGTCGGTACCGTCGTCAAAATAATTGCAGTAGGGCATGGAGGTGGCATTGCCCAGAGGCACACCGGCGCCGGCGCGCTTAAAGGCGTTGCCGGTAACGGCGAGCGCGCCGAGTGTCATGCCGTGGAAAGCATTCGTAAAAGAAAGAATGGTTTCGCGACCCTTGATCTTGCGCGCCAGTTTCAGCGCGGCCTCTACCGAGTTGGTGCCCGTTGGGCCAGGAAACTGGATCTTGTAATCCATCTTGCGGGGCTGGAGTATGACTTCATCCAGCGTCTCCAGGAATTTGGACTTGGTGCTGGAAGCCATGTCCAGCGAGTGGGTAACGCCGTCGCTTTCGATGTATTCGAGCAGCGGTTTTTTCAGCACGTCCGGGTTGTGACCGTAATTGAGCGCACCGGCGCCGGAGAAGAAATCCAGATATTTCTTGCCGTCCTGCGTGTTCATGTGTACGCCCTTGGCGCTGGTAAACACGGTCGGGAATGAGCGCACGTAGCCGCGTACCTGGGATTCTAAATCTCTGATGTATTCCAATGTTGTACTCCTTGATTCGTTGGCTTAATGCTTTGACTTAAGTCGCTGGTTGAGCGCCATGGCTTCATTAAATGTAAGAAATGTTCTTGGCGGTTGGGTTTATAACCTGCCGCGGTCAAACCTGCCGGCTATCGAACGGGCCGATGCGAAACAGCACTTCCGGCTCATGTTCGCCTGAGTCGCCGAAGACTTCACTGGCGAACAGTTCCTCCTCCTCCACCTCGGTACCGAGTTTTTCAGCGAAGCCGCGAAACAGGGCCATGGAAGCGGTGTTGCTGGGCCCTACGGTGGTATCCAAATAGGTGACGGAACTGCAGGCCACGCGGCGCACGATTTCATACAGCATACCGGTGGCTACGCCGCGCCCGCGGCCGGCCTCGGCCACGCCCACCTGCCAGACGAATACGGTATCGGGCTTGTTGGGCAGCAAATATGCGGATATGAAGCCGATGACTTGCTTTGATCCGTCTGCTTCAAGCAGCTCGGCTACCACGCTGGTATCGGCAAAATGCTCGCCCAGCAGCAGGTAGGCGTAGCGGGAATTCAGGTCCAGAACACCAGTGTCTTTGACCAGCCTCCAGATGGCATCGCCGTCGGCCACCAACGGCTGGCGGTAAACGACCTGCGTGTCTTGTTCGGTTTTGGGGGTGGGCGGTTTTTGCGAAGTAATAGCTAGCGACAGGTTGTGAATTCAGCACGCATTATAACGTGTCCCGCGCAGTTTTTCTTGCCACAAGCCGCCGACCGTGCCTGCCTTAACCGAAGTTTGCGTGTAGTTCCTGCAACGCATACACCGACAATTTACTCAGGTGTGGCAAGGCATTACAGCTTGCGCGCGCACCGGCAATCGTCGTGAAATATGCCACCCGATAGCGCAGTGCCGTCATGCGGATGGAGCGGGATTCCTCAATCGCGCGCTTGCCTTCTGTAGTGTTGAATATAAACTGAATCTGGCCGTTTTTGATCATATCAACAATATGCGGGCGCCCTTCTTTCACCTTGTTCACCACGCCACACGCAATGCCAGCGGCCGTGATTGCATCGGCCGTGCCGCTGGTAGCCACGACTGTGAAACCGGCGGCAACCAGTTGCTGCGCCAATTCCACCGCATGCGGCTTGTCGGCGCTGCGCACGGTGATCAGCGCGGTGCCGGATTGCGGCAAACCCACACCACTGGCCATTTGCGCCTTGGCGAAAGCCTCGCCGAAGGAATAGCCCACGCCCATGACTTCGCCGGTGGATTTCATTTCCGGCCCGAGCAGCGGATCCACGGTCGGAAATTTATTGAACGGAAACACTGCTTCCTTGACCGAGTAATAGTCCGGAATACGTTCTTCGCCTACGCCCTGTTCGTCCAGCGTCTGGCCGGCCATGCAACGCGCGGCGATCTTGGCCAGCGGCAGGCCGGTGGCCTTGGAGACGAACGGCACCGTGCGCGAAGCGCGGGGATTCACCTCGATTAAATACACCTCGTCATCCTGCACCGCGAACTGGATGTTCATTAAGCCAACAACGTTAAGCCCGTGGGCTAGTGCAACCGTTTGTTTACGAATTTCCGCTAAAATTTCTGGCCCCAGGCTGTAGGGCGGCAAGGAACAGGCGGAGTCGCCCGAATGCACGCCGGCCTGTTCGATGTGTTCCATTACGCCGCCGACGAAAACGCGTTGGCCGTCGCATATTGCGTCCACGTCCAGTTCGATGGCGTTGTCGAGAAAGCGGTCCAGCAAAACAGGGGAATCTTTGGACACCTGCACCGCCGCCGTCATGTAGCGTTCCAGGTCGGCCAGTTCGTAGACAATCTCCATCGCGCGCCCGCCGAGCACATAGGAGGGTCGGACAACCATGGGAAAGCCGACTTCTTCGGCCAGGCTCAACGCCTGCTCATACGAGCCCGCGGTGCGGTTGGCCGGTTGTTTCAGGCCGAGCTTTTTCACCAGATTTAGAAAGCGATCCCGGTCTTCGGCCAGGTCGATGGAATCCGGCGTGGTGCCGATAATCGGCGCGCCCGCAGCTTCCAGGCGGCGCGCCAGTTTCAGCGGGGTTTGCCCGCCGAATTGCACGATCACGCCCTTGGGTTTTTCCACATCGATAATCGACATCACGTCTTCAAACGTCAGTGGCTCGAAATACAGCCGGTCCGAGGTGTCGTAGTCTGTGGACACGGTTTCCGGATTGCAGTTGACCATGATGGTTTCATAGCCGTCTTCACGCATGGCCAGCGCCGCATGCACGCAGCAGTAATCGAACTCTATGCCCTGGCCGATGCGGTTCGGACCGCCGCCCAGCACCATGATCTTGTCGCGATCGGTGGGCGCGGCCTCGCATTCCTCGTCATAACAGGAATATTGATACGCAGTGGCGGTCGGAAATTCCGCTGCGCAGGAATCCACGCGCTTATATACCGGTGTAACTTTTAATACCAGACGCTGGTCACGCACGGAGAATTCGTCTGCGTTCAACAACTGCCCCAGCCGCCGGTCGGAAAAGCCTTTGCGTTTGAGGCGGCGCATGTGGGCGGCGTCTATTTTGTCCAGCGCAAGACCCTCGAGCTCTTGCTCCAGTTCAATCAGTTCTTCGATCTGGTCGAGGAACCACGGATCAATTTTGCTCAGGCCGAATACTTCTTTCTGGCTCATGCCGACACGAAAGGCATCGCCCACATACCACAGGCGCTCGGCGCGCGGGGTGGAGAGTTCATCACGCAGATTGGCCAACGCCTCTTCACTGCGATCATCACCCAACTTGCTTTCAAAGCCGTCGGAGCCGATTTCCAGGCTGCGCATGGCTTTTTGCAGCGATTCCTGAAAATTGCGGCCGATGGCCATGGCCTCGCCCACGGATTTCATCTGCGTGGTCAGGCGGTCATCCGCGCTCGGGAATTTCTCGAAGGTGAAGCGCGGAATTTTGGTTACGACGTAATCGATGCTCGGCTCGAAAGACGCTGGCGAAGCGCCGCCGGTAATCTCGTTGCGCAACTCGTCCAGCGTATAACCCACCGCCAGTTTGGCGGCGACCTTGGCGATGGGGAAACCTGTGGCCTTGGACGCCAATGCCGAGGAGCGCGACACGCGCGGATTCATCTCGATGATGATCATGCGTCCGTTCTCGGGGTTAATTGCGAACTGTACGTTCGAGCCGCCCGTATCCACGCCAATCTTGCGCAGCACCGCCAGGGAGGCGTCGCGCATGATCTGATATTCCTTGTCGCTCAGCGTTTGCGCAGGCGCCACAGTAATCGAGTCACCTGTGTGCACGCCCATGGGGTCAAAATTCTCAATCGAACAGATGATGATGCAGTTGTCCGCATGGTCGCGCACCACCTCCATCTCGTACTCTTTCCAGCCCAGCACCGACTCTTCCAGCAATACTTCATTAGTCGGTGAAAGCTCGATGCCGCGCGCCACGATGTCGTCAAATTCTTCGCGGTTATAAGCAATGCCGCCGCCGCTGCCGCCCATGGTGAATGACGGGCGTATGATCATGGGGAAGCCGATATCCGCGAGCACAGCCACGGCCTCGTCCATGCTGTGGGCCACCTCGGATTGCGGCGTGGCCAGGCCGATTTCGTGCATGGCGTGGCAAAAACGCGCGCGGTCTTCGGCCATGTCGATGGCGTCCTTGGAGGCGCCGATGAGTTCCACACCGAACTTTTCGAGCACGCCTTCGCGATCCAGATCCAGAGCACAGTTCAGCGCGGTTTGGCCACCCATGGTTGGCAGCAGCGCATCCGGGCGTTCCTTTTCGATAACGCGCGCAACCGTCTGCCACTGCACCGGCTCAATATAAACCGCGTCCGCACTGCCGGGGTCGGTCATTATCGTGGCCGGGTTGGAATTAACCAGAATTACCCGGTAACCCTCTTCTTTCAGCGCTTTACAGGCCTGAGTTCCGGAATAATCGAACTCGCAGGCCTGCCCGATAACAATCGGGCCGGCGCCGATAATTAATATACTCTTAATGTCTTGGCGTTTAGGCATTAAAAATTACACCACAAAGGCACAAAGAACACGAAGGGGTTTGGAGTAGACATTTTCACTTTGTGTTCTTTGTGTCTTTGTGGTTTTTCATAAGTTTAATAAATCTCTCGAACAATGGACTTACATCATGCGGCCCCGGACTGGCCTCAGGGTGGCCCTGAAATGAAAAGGCCGGTTTTCCAGCAACCTCAATCCCTTGCAGGCTACCGTCGAACAGCGAGCGGTAGCTAGCTTGCACGCCACCCGGCAGACTGTCTTCGTCAATCGCGAAGCCATGGTTTTGGCTGCTGATCATGACCGTACCGGTGGCGGTATCGGTCACGGGATGGTTAGCGCCATGGTGGCCGAATTTCATTTTAAGGCTGGTGCCGCCCACGGCCAGGCCGAGAATCTGGTGGCCAAGGCAAATCCCCAGGGTCGGCACGCCACGTTCAATCAATTCCTTCGCGGCGGCAATCGCGTAATCGCAAGGGTCCGGATCACCGGGGCCGTTGGATAGCAATACGCCATCCACATCAAGCGCCAGCACCTCATCCAGCGGCATGCGTGGGGGCACCACGGTAACCTTGCAGCCTGCGTCTACCAGGCACCGCAAAATATTATGTTTTACGCCGTAGTCGTAAACCGCCACGTGGTATTTGACGGTTTGTTGCGCAGGTGAATCATCCGGGCCAACCCAACTGGCTTGGGTCCATTCGTATGAATATCCCGTGCCCGCTTCGGCCGCCAGATCCATACCCTTTAACCCGGGGAATTCACGCGCCAATTTTAACGCTTCGCCTGCATCCACATTATCGCCAGCCATGATGCAGCCGTTCTGCGCACCCTGCTCGCGCAGGATACGGGTTAAACGGCGCGTGTCGATTTCGGCAATACCAACGCAATCATTCTGGGCAAGGTATTCCGGTAAGGATTGCTCGCAGCGCCAGCTGCTGGGCGTGCGCGGTGCTTCCCGCAGAATCAGGCCGGCGGCCTGGATGCCGGCGGATTCACAGTCTTCTTCATTCACGCCCACGTTACCCACATGCGGGTAGGTGAGCGTAACAATCTGCTTGCGATAAGACGGGTCGGTAAGTATTTCCTGGTAGCCCGTCATGGCGGTATTGAAAACCACCTCACCAACGGTGCAACCTGCAGCGCCAATGGCAACGCCGTGAAAAATATCCCCGTTAGCCAGGGCAAGAAGTGCGGGTTGCGGCTTTGGACTCACGCGCTGTGCTGTTCTCTATTGGGATGACGGACCGTCGGCAAAACGGGCGCAGTATAGCGAGCACCGCCGCGCGAGTCTAACCGCAGGTTTAACGCAAGCCTAAAACATCCTGCATGTCGTACAAACCAGCGGGTTTGCCGGCCAGCCACTGCGCCGCGCGCAAGGCGCCGCGCGCAAAAATTGCGCGGTCCGTGGCCTTGTGGGTGATTTCCAGGCGTTCGCCCTCGCCGGCGAACATTACGGTGTGTTCACCCACGATATCGCCGGCGTGGATGGTGGAAAATCCGATTTGTTCGCGTGGGCGCGGGCCGTGGCGGCCTTCGCGTGCATAGGCTGCGTGTTCATCGAGATCACGACCCAAAGCCTTGGCGACCGCTTCGCCCATTGCCAGTGCAGTACCTGACGGTGAATCCACCTTGTGCCGATGATGCGCGCCGATAACTTCGACATCTACACTGTCACCCAGCACCTTAGCCGCGACTTCCAGCAGTTTCAAACTTAGATTCACGCCTACGGAAAAGTTGGGCGCGAACACCAAGGGGATATCCTTGCCCGCGGCTTCGATCTGCGCGCGTTGTTCAGCGCTGCAACCCGTGGTGCCGATCACCATCGCCTTGTCGGATTTAAGGCATTGTTCCAGCGCGGCGAGTGTGGATTCAGGCGTGGTGAAATCCACCAGCAGGTCGAAGTGTTCGGACCCGACGGCGATATCGGCACTTACGTCAATTTGAGATTTCTCTGCCCAGGCACCAAGCACGCCCGCATTTTCGCCAATTACCGGGCTTTGCTGCCGCTCGAACGCCGCACCCAACTTTAAGCCGTCGAACTCAGGTAATACCGATAACAGGGTTCGGCCCATGCGGCCGCCGGCGCCGTTGATGGCTACTCGCGTTTCTTGCATAAGTGATAGTCGTCTTGTGGTCGTAAATATGTATAGATTTAAGGCAGCGCGAACGCCGAAACCGGGGGCGATGCGCCGGATAGCGATTTTACGCGCAGTTGATCGGCAAAATGCAAAAGTCCGAGCCCGCGGTCTTCCAGAGTCCGACCCAGAACGTCTGAATTTTCAATCTGGGCGACCCGCGACAACACGTTTGCGACGCGGCGTAAAACCCGGGTTAGTTCGGTAGCGGTCGCATTTTTTGTGAGCACCGCAAGGTCGGTATGTTCCCCACCAGCGTTATCGGTCCAGGTGATATCGTAAATTTTACCGTCGATATTCGCGACGTTAAATGTATAACCATCCGACTTAATGCTTAAAACCTCCCTGGCGTTAGCCGCGGTCTGGGGTGGCCTGGGCAGGTTTTGCGGGCCGATCAACCGGGCTAAAACGGTCAACGGAGTTGCCACTGGTTGACCACCGATACTGGCCACGTGATAACTGCGATTTTTTAACAAAAGCAAGTGTCCTGGCTGGTTTCTTACATCCACGCGGATATGGTCAATATCCAGCCAGTCGAGTCTTACTCCGCCCGCCAAACCGGTGGTAATCAGGGTGGCGCTGCCAGCGGCCTGGGCTGGCACGGCCAGCAACAACATAATTCCGGCAAGCAGGCCAGCAGACAAAAATTTCAAACGGGTTTATCCCAAGTGCTCTTCAAAAAACCGTTTGGCCTTGTTCAGCCAGGATGCGGACTGTGGGCTATGCTTGTCGCCGCCTTCGTTCAGCGATTCCCGCAGCTCTTCAAACAGTTCCTTTTGCCGGCGGGTAAGTTTTACCGGGGTTTCGATAGCCACCTTGCACAGGAGATCGCCCGGTGAGGACGTGCGCACCGACTGCACGCCCTTACCGCGCATGCGAAAGACTTTCCCGCTTTGGGTTTCCGCAGGAATTCGCAAGGATACCTTGCCGTTGAGTGTAGGCACATCGACTTCGCCGCCGAGCGCGGCCACGGCCATGTTTACCGGCACGTTGCAGCGCAGGTCGTTACCGTCGCGGGTGAAAATATCGTGCGGTTTGACGTTCATCTGCACGTATAAATCGCCGGATGGGCCGCCCATTTCGCCGGGCCCGCCTTCGCCGGTTAGGCGAATGCGGTC
Source organism: Salinisphaeraceae bacterium (assembly GCA_041688215.1). Taxonomy (GTDB): domain Bacteria; phylum Pseudomonadota; class Gammaproteobacteria; order Nevskiales; family Salinisphaeraceae; genus JBDNIO01. The sequence goes on from JBDNIO010000144.1 coordinate 15,400, forward strand.
GCCGTTGTCCACACCAGGCGGGACTTTAACGGATAAATTCTTGTGGCTCTGGGTGCGGCCTTCGCCCCGGCATTTGGAACACGGGTTATTGATAACCGTACCGCGGCCCCGGCATTGCGGGCAGGTTTGCTGGATGGACATGAAACTCTGCTGCATTCTTACCTGACCGTTGCCCTGGCAGGTACCGCAACGGATTTTGTCGGAACCGGGTTCAGCGCCGTCGCCGTCGCACTGCTCACATTCTTCCAGCGTGGGAATGCGGATTTTTACGGTATCGCCAGCAACTGCGGTTTCCAGGTCCAGCGACAGGTCATAACGCAGATCGGCACCGCGGGCAGCGCGTGCGCCACCCATGCCACCGCCGAAGATATCGGAGAAAATATCGCCGAAGATATCGCCGTAGCCGCCAGCGGCGCCCCCACCGGAGGCGCCGCTTACGCCGGCGTGTCCGAACTGATCGTAGGCACGGCGTTTTTTCTCGTCGGCCAGCACTTCGTAGGCTTCACTGGCTTCCTTGAAACGGGCTTCGGCGGCCTCATCACCGGGCTTGCGATCCGGGTGGTTTTTCATGGCCAGACGCCGATATGCCTTTTTTATTTCGGCCGCGTCCGCGCTCTTGGAAACGCCCAGTATTTCGTAATAATCCCGTTTCGCCATGGTTACTCTTTGCTGGTTAGACTTTCTAGGGCACTTTTAACAACATGCCGGGAGCGCCCCTGTGGAACGCTCCCGGCGATTCGCTACGTTGGTCAGCCAGCTTTTTAGCCGCCGGTGCCGGATTTCTTGTCGTCGTCATCGACCTCTTCGAATTCGGCGTCGACCACGTCTTCGCCCTCATCAGCCTGTGCCTGGCCGGACTGCTCCTGCCCGGCTTCGGCGCCAGCATCGGCATAGACTTTTTCCATGATCGAGGAACTAGCTTCGGTCAGCTTCTGCGTTTTTTCCTCGATGGCGTCCTTGTCGTCGCCTTCGAGCACTTCCCGCAGGTCCTTTATGGCTTCTTCAACCGTGGACTTCTCTTCGTCGGTAACCTTGTCGCCAAGATCCGTCATGCTCTTTTCCAGGCCATGAATGATGCCGTCGGCCTGGTTACGCGCAGACACCAGTTCGTTGAACTTGCGGTCTTCCTCGGCGTGCTCTTCGGCGTCGGCGACCATGCGCTCGACTTCTTCATCCGACAGGCCAGAGGAAGCCTTGATCATGATCGACTGCTCCTTATTGGTGGCCTTGTCCTTGGCGTTCACGTGCAGGATGCCGTTGGCGTCGATATCGAAAGTAACTTCGATTTGCGGCGTGCCGCGCGGCGACGGCGGGATTTCCGCCAGGTCAAAACGGCCCAGCGATTTGTTGCCGGAAGCCACTTCGCGCTCGCCCTGCAATACGTGCACGGTAACCGCCTGCTGATTGTCATCTGCGGTGGTGAAGGTTTCGCTCTTCTTGGTCGGGATGGTCGTGTTCTTTCCGATGAGCTTGGTCATCTTGCCGCCCATGGTTTCGATACCCAGCGACAGCGGAGTCACGTCCAGCAGCAAGACGTCGGTGGTTTCGCCGGACAGGACCGAACCTTGAATCGCAGCACCTACGGCCACGGCTTCATCGGGATTCACGTCCTTGCGCGGCTCCTTGCCGAAGAACTTCTTGACCGCGTCCTGCACCGCGGGCATGCGGGTCTGGCCGCCGACCAGGATCACGTCGTCGATTTCGCTGGCCTGCATACCGGCGTCTTTCAGCGCAATCTTGCAGGGCCCGATGGTGCGCTTGATCAAAGCACCCACCAGCGATTCCAGCTTGGCGCGGTTGATCTTCAGGTTCAGGTGTTTCGGACCAGAGGCATCGGCCGTTACATACGGCAGATTAACTTCGGTTTGCTCGGTCGAAGACAACTCGATCTTGGCCTTTTCCGCGGCCTCTTTCAGGCGTTGCAGCGCGAGTTTGTCGTTGCGCAGATCCACGCCCTGTTCCTTTTTGAACTCGTCGGCGATGTGATCGATGATCGCCAGATCAAAGTCCTCGCCGCCCAGGAAGGTGTCGCCATTGGTGGCGTGTACTTCAAACTGGTGCTCGCCGTCTATTTCGGCCACTTCGATAATGGAAATATCGAAAGTACCGCCGCCCAGGTCATATACGGCGATGGTCTTGTCGCCCTTTTTATCCATGCCATAGGCCAGCGCGGCAGCGGTTGGCTCGTTGATGATGCGCTTCACATCCAGACCCGCGATTTTGCCGGCGTCCTTGGTGGCCTGGCGCTGCGAGTCGTTGAAGTAAGCGGGCACGGTGATGACTGCCTCAGTGACTTTCTCACCCAGGTAATCTTCGGCCGTGGTTTTCATCTTCATCAGCACCTGCGCGGACACTTCCGGCGGCGCCATTTTCTTGCCACGCGCTTCTACCCAGGCGTCGCCGTTATCGGCTTTCACAATTTTATACGGCACGATCTTGATATCGCGCTGGGTGGTTTTGTCGTCGAACTTACGGCCGATGAGGCGCTTGATCGCGTACAGTGTGTCGTTGGGGTTCGTGACCGCCTGACGTTTTGCGGGACGGCCCACAAGCGTTTGGTCATCATCGGTGAATGCGACGACGGACGGCGTGGTGCGCTCACCTTCGGCGTTCTCGATCACTTTCGGGGTCTTGCCCTCCATGATCGCTACGCAGGAGTTGGTGGTACCTAAATCAATTCCAATTATCTTGCCCATGTGTGTCTACCCTTTGTCTGTAGTATTCCGTGTGTTCGGAAAATGCCAATTACGTATGACTGAATAAATGGGGCCGGCATCAGGCTTTTCAAGCGCCGCGCGGCCGTGTTTGCTGACGATTATTTATCCGCATCCGCTGCGGGGCGCTTGCTGACCACCACCATCGCGGGGCGCAGCACCCGGCCATTCAACTGATAGCCCTTTTGCATAACATGCAGCACCGTGTTCGACGGATGCTCGCCGCTTTCCTGCATGGTCATGGCTTCGTGCAGATCAGGATTAAAGGTTTCACCCTCGGGGCTGATCTGTTCTATGCCGAACTTTTCCATGGCGCCAGCAAACATGCGCAGGGTGAGTTCGGTGCCCTCTTTCAAGGCCTCAAATGAGCCGTTGTCCTGCTGTGCGGTAGCTAAGCCCATTGCCAGGCTATCGCGCACACCGAGTAGTTCGGTGGCCATTTTTTCCAGCGCGAACTTGCGTGCGGCTTCCACATCACGCTGCGCGCGCCGGCGCACGTTTTCCAGCTCGGCCATCGCACGCAGGGACTGGTCTTTGGCCTCTTCGGCCTGGGCCAGGGCATCGTCGAGTTGGCGCTGTTGCTCGCTGATTTCTGGGGTACGCTCGTCTACGGCTTGCGCCTCGGATTCTTCTTGAGACGGCTGGTTCTGCTCGGATTCGTTTGTTGCAGATTCGGCAGACTCGGCTTGTTCCGCCTGCTCAGGCTTGGCTTTACTCATAGTGGATTAACCCTGGTCGCTGATGTTGAAAGCACCACCGCGCCTGTTCACAAGCGCGGCAATGGACCAGACGTTAGGGGCTAATTAGGCGTTTTCAAGGCCGAACCGAGCAGCGTTGCCGTGGCATCGACCAGCGGGATGATGCGGCTATAGGCCATGCGGGTCGGCCCGATTACCCCGAGCGTGCCCACCACTTCGCCGTCTACGGTATACGCAGCACTGACCACACTGCATTCATCAAGCACGTGATAGCCGGATTCATCGCCGATGAAAATCTGCACACCCTCGGCGGACAGGCAGTCATCAAACAGGGATAACAAATCGCGTTTTTGCTGGAGCGCATCGAACAGAGTACGCAGACGCCCGACTTCGCCAAACTCCGGGAAACTCATTAAATTGGTTTGCCCGGCGAGCACATAGTCGCCACGATCCGTGCCCGCATCGGTTGCAAAAGCGTTTTGTGCCATGGCTAGCGCATCGCGTATTTCCTGGTTGATGTCGGCGCGCGCATCATGCAATTCGCGCAAAAGCTGCGTGCGAATTTGCGGCAGACTCAGGCCGGAAAAACGCCTGTTCAGGAAATTAGCGGCCTGTTCGAGTTGCGACGCGCTATAGGCGCGGTCGGTTTCGATAATGCGATTTTGTACCTCGCGCTGGTTGATAACCAGGATCGCAAGAACACGTTGTGCCGACAGCGGCAGGAACTCGATTTGGCGCAGACTGGCGCTATCGCGACGCGGCACGGTAACTACGCCGGCCATGTCCGATAGCGATGACAACAGGTTGGAAACCGAATGCAGCAAACTGCCATCGGCCCAGTTTTGGGCGCGCAGTTCGCGTTCCAGGTCAGCCACTTCCCGCTGATGCAACGGTTCGGGGAACAGCAGCGTGTCGATAAAAAACCGATAGCCGCGCACTGTGGGAATCCTGCCTGCGGAGGTATGCGGCGAGGCCAGAAAGCCCATGTCTTCGAGATCCGCAAGCACATTGCGCACCGTGGCGGCGCTAATGGACAAACCGGAAGTTTTCGCCAGCGTGCGCGAACCCACCGGCTGGCCATCGCGAATGTAACGCTCCACCAGCGCCTTGAACAGCGTGCGACTGCGTTGGTCCAGGTTGCTGTGTTCCGTTTGCGCGATCATCAGTGCAGAATGAGTATTTATTGAATTCAAAAATCGTATGCAACAGTGCTATCGGTCAGCCAGACTGTCAAGCACCGCGCCCGTTTCCACCAGCCTTTGAATAACGCATGTCCAAACCCTTCAATACCATCGGCATCATCGGCAAACGCGACGACACCGGCGTAAGCAAGACGGTTGCGCAACTGGTCGCGCATTTGTCTGATTCGCAACGCGAGATTGCAATTATAATTGACCGCGAAAGCGCCGCGCAGTTGCCGGACTGGTCGGGCCGGGTTTGTAGCCGTGAGGAAATGGGCCAGCACACGGACTTGATCGTAGTCGTGGGCGGTGACGGCACCCTGCTGGACGCCGGCCGCGTTGCCGGCCCGTTTGAGACGCCCCTGCTGGGCGTAAACCTGGGCCGCCTCGGCTTTATGGTAGACGTTCTACCCGCCGACATGACAAGCACGCTGGATGAAGTATTCGCGGGTAACTACGTAAATGAACAGCGCCTATTGCTCTCAACCCACATTGAGCGGGCGAACGGCGAGGTCGAAAAGCTCGGCCCCTTCCATGCCCTGAATGAGGTCGTGGTGCGCAACCGCGATTTCGCGCGCGTGCTGGCATTCGATACCTATATGGACGGCGACTTCATCAGCCACCATCGCGCCGATGGCATCATCGTCGCTACGCCAACTGGCTCAACTGCTTATGCCCTGTCCGGCGGCGGCCCGGTATTGCACCCCACGCTTGAAGCCCTGGCGCTGGTGCCCATTTGCCCGCATACCCTGTCTGACCGGCCGCTGGTGATTGACGCCAAACACCGGATTGAAATCGTAGTAGATGACGCGCTCAACACCCAGGCGCTGTTCACTGCGGACGGTCAGATGAACGAATCGCTGGCCGCCGGCGACCGCGTGGTAATACAGCGCGCCGACCGCAGCCTGACGCTGATTCACCCGCGCGGCTACAATTACTTCAATATCCTGCGCAACAAACTACACTGGGGCCGTGGCCAAAAATCCTATACGGACCAGCCCTGATAAACTGTGCCAATCTCCGAATTAACCATGAAAGGGTTATAGATCCAAAGGATTTTTAAAAAAAATTAACCACAAAGGGCACAAAGAACACAAAGGAAGATGTATTCCCGGCTTTTCAACTCCTTTCTGCTCTTTGTGTTCTTTCTGCTCTTAGTGTTCTTAGTGTTCTTAGTGGTTTTAATTCTTCGCTTTTTTCCCTGTTTCCCTGTTTCTCCGTGGTTAAAGTTATTAAACAAACGCAATGCTTAGAGAACTCTCAATCCGCAATTTCGCGATTATCGACGACCTGAGCCTGAGTCTGGAGTGCGGCATGACCGTGCTTTCCGGCGAAACCGGCGCGGGCAAGTCCATCCTCATCGATGCGCTTGGCCTGCTGCTGGGCGACCGCGCCGACTCCGACGCCGTGCGCGACGGCGAAGACCGCGCCGAGATTACTGCTGCCTTTCAACTGCACGACGCCGAGCGTGCCCTCGACTGGTTACGCGAACGCGAACTCGACGATGATGTCCCTGATAATCACGCGGAATGCATCTTGCGCCGCGTAGTCAGCCGCGAAGGCCGCAGCCGTAACTGGATTAATGGCGCGCCCGCCAACGCCCGCGATCTGGCGGCGCTCGGCGAATTTCTGGTGGATATCCACGGCCAGCACGAACACCAGTCGCTGCTTAAACCCGTCGTACAACGTGAAATCGTGGACGACCACGGCGGCCATAACGCCGCCCTGCAAGGCGTACGCAAAAGCTTTCAGCAACTGCGCGAACTGCAACAGCGTATTGCAAAACTCGAACAACTCGACGACGCCGGGCAAAGTCGGCTGGACCTGCTGCGTTACCAGGTCAGCGAATTACAGGCGCTGAATCTGCAAGCCGATGAACTCGCGCAGATCGAATCCGAACACAAGCGCCTGGCCAATACCGAACGGCTGATTTCGGAGGGTCAATCCGCGCTGGGCCTGCTGTACGAAGACGAAGACAGCGCCGCGGTAAATCGGCTCGGCTCAGCCCAGCGCCTGCTGCAGGAACTGGCTGAAATTGATCCCAGCTTCGCGCAGGCCACGGAAATGACCGGCACCGCGCTTATACAGACACGCGAAGCCGCGGACGATTTACGCCACGCGCTGGACCGCCTGGAGCTGGACCCACAGCGCCTGAGTGAGCTCGATAATCGTCTGGCCACCATCCAGGACCTCGCGCGCAAACACCATTGCCGCCCGCAGGAATTGTTCGAACACAGCGAACGGCTGGCAGCCGAGCTTGCCGCTCTCGAGGGCGCCGAACAAAGCCTGCAAAAATTGCGCGGGCAACGCGAACAGGCGCTGGCGGATTATCAAACCCATGCAAAAACACTAAACACCGCCCGCGCCAAAAGCGCGAACAAACTCGGCAAGGAAGTTACTGCAATCATGCAAGGCCTGGGCATGCCGCAAGGCGTTTTCGAGATCGCGATCAACCACGAAGAAAACGCCCCGCCCAGCGCACAAGGGCAAGACCGCATGTCTTTTCTGGTCAGCGCCAACCCCGGCCAGGCGCCGCGACCGCTGGAAAAAGTCGCCTCCGGCGGCGAGCTTTCCCGCATCAGCCTCGCGATTCAGGTAGTCGCAGCGGCCAGCACGCGGGTACCTACCCTGGTTTTCGACGAAGTCGATGCCGGCATCGGCGGCGGCGTGGCAGAGATCGTCGGCCGCCTGTTGCGCCGCCTGAGCACAGACCGCCAGACTTTGTGCGTCACCCACTTACCGCAGGTCGCCGCGCAAGCGCAGCAGCACTTGCAAGTGGCCAAAGCGGTAAGCAAAGGTAAAACTCGCACTACAATTACGCCGCTGGGCAAGGACGAGCGCGTGCAGGAACTGGCGCGCATGCTCGGCGGTGTGGAACTTACCGAACAAACCCGCGCGCATGCCAGCGAGATGCTTACGCAAGCCAATGGCTGAACGCTTTACCCACGATATGGTCTATGCTCTCGGGCGCTGTGCATCCAGAGCGCCTGACCCCAGGATTTGCCGGGCTCCATAACACCCCGTAATATGCCGGAATTTTCAGCGATACCAAGTTAATAAGTTAAATGAAAATCGCCCTAAAAACATCATTGGCATTCGTGCTGGCTGCCAGCCTGGGTGCTTGCAGCTACTTCCCGCTGTTCCGTGTGCCTGTGCTGCAGGGCAACGTTGTAACCGTGGACAAGGTCAAGCAACTGGAAATCGGCATGACGCCTAAGCAAGTGCAATTCCTGCTGGGCACGCCGTTACTGGAAAGCACCTTCGGCGAGGAGCGCTGGGATTACGTTTACTACTACCGCGACCCGCGCGGCGTGGAACGCGAAAGCCAGCTAAGCCTGTTTTTCCGCAGTAACGAGCTACGGCGTATTTCTGGCGACGAAACCTTCCAGGCTTTACTACCGGAAGAACAAAAGGAAATCGACGCGGGTGATACTGGATTCTAGGAGTCTGCGCGCTCCCGCCTGCGCGTTTTGGGGTCTACCCGCAACAGGCGATAAATCTCCACACGATCGCCGTCCCTGAGCTGCAACGCCGCTGACACTTTCTTACCGAATATGCCCACGGGCGCCTGCGGCCAAGGTATGTCCGGATATTTCTGCAATATGCCCGAACCCTCCACCGCCTCACCCACGCTGCTCCCGGCGGGCATTTCCAGCGCCAGCACACACTGGCCATCCGGCAGCGCATAGGCTACTTCCACCTTGATGCGTTCCGCCATTACCAAATGCTGTCCAGCAAGGTGAAAAAGCCTGCTGAATACAGCAGCACGAGTATCAACCCAATCCGGCCCGGATAACGCAACGCCATGTGCCAGACAAAAAAACCGTGCCGGTTACGCGAACCCGACCACGCTACGGCCAGGCGCTCCGGCGGCAGGAAGCGGCCGACAAAAACGCAGGTCAAAAGCCCGACCAGCGGCAGTATGAAGCGCGAACTCAAGTGCGCGGCCCACTCGAATATATTTCGATCCAGGACGGTGGCGTCGGCCAGCAGATTGAACGACAACAAGGTGCCCAGGCCAAGAAACCAGACAATAAGCCCCGTCGAAGTCGACGCAAATATGCGGCTGATTGCAAAGCGCGCCATCATCCACACCACCACCGGTTCCATCAGCCCCACGGCTGTGGTCAGGGTCACCAGCAGCAACACCAGGAAAAACAGCGTCACAATCCAGCTATTGGCGGCTGCCGCCGGAAAAGTCTCGAATATCAGTTTTAAATCCAGCGAGGGCTCTACCCCGGCGCCAAGCAGAACCGCTGAAACCACCAGCCCAGCGACCAGGGTAAAGCCCAGATTCAGAGCCACCACCGCCAAACCCACCTGCAACAGCGAGGTTTCTTCACGCAGGTAGGTGCCAAATGCAATCATCACACCCACGCCCAGGCTGAGGCTGAAAAACGCCTGATGCAGGGCTTCCAGTGCGCCCCGCCACCCCAACGCGGCGAAATCAGGCCGCAAAAGATATACCGCAGCCTGTCCCAGATGGCCCTCTCTGGACACCAGAACAAGCAACACCGTTAATGCCAGCGCTGCCACCAGCAACGCGGCACGCGTAGTTACTTCCAGACCCCGGCGCACGCCGTGCGACACACAGATAACCGACACCACCATGAACATCGTGTGCCAGCCCAGGCCTTTTTCGGGATCGCTGACCAGGGTCAGAAAGTTTTGCCGCAGGGCTTCGTCGCCCAGTTTATCCAGCACCCCGCTGGCCGAGCGCACCAGATAAGCCATGCTCCAGCCGGCCATGACACTGTAATAAGACAGCACCAGCACCGCGCCGATCAGCGCCAGATAAGCAATACCGCGCCACAATCTGTGTTGGCCGCTGGCCTCGGCCCAGCCCCGCAAACAGGTAACAATATCGCCACGCACAGCGCGCCCGAGCAGAAGCTGCGCCAAAAACACGGGCAGACACATCACCACCAGCGCCAGGGTATACATCAGCAAAAAAGCGCCGCCGCCATATTCACCCGCGAGCGCAGGCAGGCGCCAGACGCTGCCCAGGCCGATCGCCGCGCCGGCCGCCGCCAGCACAAACGCCCTGGGAGACGACCAGTAAATTTGAGTTTTAAGTGGTGTATTCATTACGTGCTTGTACCAGTCACTTATACTACGGCCTATGACGAAATCCAAAACTAGCAAACAACCCTCTTCCACCATCGCGCTTAACCGCAAGGCCAAACACGACTACTTCATAGAAGAGCGTTTGGAGGCGGGCCTGGCACTCCAGGGCTGGGAAGTTAAAGCCCTGCGCACTGGCAAAGGCAGAATTACCGAAGCCTACGTGATAATCAAGGATGCCGAGGCATTTTTGCTGGGCGCACACATACAACCGCTGCCCTCAGCCTCCACCCACGTACAAACCGACCCCACACGCACGCGCAAACTGCTATTACACGAACGCGAGATAGCCACCCTGATCGGCGCCACCGAACAAAAAGGCTACACCGTAGTGCCGCTGGCCATGTACTGGAAACGCGGTAACGCCAAATTGGAAATCGCTCTGGCCAAGGGCAAAGCCAACTACGACAAGCGCCAGGACAAAAAGAGCAAGGATTGGGAACGGCAAAAACAGCGCTTAATGCGCACCTGGGGCACCCAAGCGGGGACAGTATGCGGCATACTATCCCCCTCGAAGCCGCGAAGCGAACCCAGCCTCCTTCCAACTCAACAACACCCAAAATAAGCAATACGTGCTAGTATCTATGATTACCAAGGGGGCGCTCTGGCTTCGACGCAGGTGTCAAAACCCAAGGTGCATGCCGAGGTTGTAATCTTCCTCGTTAATCCGTTTACAAAACCAAGCTAGTTGCGAACGATAACAACTACGCTCTAGCGGCCTAAAAACCCGTTAGCGTCCGCCCGGCAAGTGTCTGTGCTTCTGGTCACGGGCGTCGATCTCACAGAATCGCGGTAAAGCCCCGTTTCAGGCTGACCCGTTAAGAGCAAATGGAACTAAGCGAATGTTTCCCCTGTTCGTTGGGTGGCATTCGCCTACAACCAAAAACGAAATAAGCATGTAGATCCGAGGATGGAGAATCTGCGGACGCGGGTTCGACTCCCGCCGCCTCCACCAACAAGCTGTTTTACAACAGCCAAAGAAGACCCAAAAAGCCTGTATTTCTAACGAATTACGGGCTTTTTTGTGCCTATAAGGTTTTATTGCATTCCACAACATCCACTATATTTAGTAGTACGTTTAGTAGTACCGTTACCTGAACACCTAGAGCGGTACTACTAAAATGGCTAGAACCACCAAACCACTAACCAACACCGAAATCAGCCAAACGAAACCGAGGGAGAAGGTTTACTCGCTTTCCGACGGTGGCGGTTTACAGCTTCGCGTAAACCTAACGGGTCGAAAATATGGCACTTGGACTACTATCGGCCCTACACGAAAAAACGCACCAGCCTAAGCTTGGGCACTTTTCCGGCGCTTACCTTAGCTGGGGCCCGTATAAAGCGGAAAGAAGCGAAGGAATTACTTGCGCAAAGCATCGATCCGCGGGAATACCGCGACGAACAAGCGAGCCTGATTGAAACCGCGCATAGCAATACGCTCAAACGAATCGCCGCACAATGGCTTGAAATCAAAAAAACGACCGTGAGCACCGAACATGCGCAAGACTCCTGGCGTTCGTTGGAACTCCACATCTTCCCCGCATTGGGCAGCCTGCCAATAACCAAAATCTCGGCCGTTAAGGCTATAGACACCATTAGGCCAATTGCCGCCAAAGGCAGCCTGGAAACCGTTAAACGGTTATGCCAACGCCTGAATGAAGTAATGACCTACGCGGTCAACACCGGGCTAATAAACGCTAACCCGCTAAGCGGCATTAGCAAGGCCTTTCAGACGCCTGCCAAGCAGCACCAGCCGACAATCGCACCGTCTGAACTACCTACATTAATGAAAGCGCTTACCCGTGCCAGCATAAAGCTCACCACGCGTTGCCTTATCGAATGGCAACTGCATACCATGGTGCGCGCCGGCGAAGCCGCAGGCACGCGCTGGAATGCAATCGACCTAACCCGCAAGGTCTGGACGATTCCAGCCGAGCGCATGAAAAAGAAAAAACCTCATTGCGTACCGTTATCGCCGCAGGCACTCGAACTGCTGGAAACAATGAAACCGATTAGTTCGCGCAGTGAATTTGTCTTTCCTTCCGATAGAAACCCAAAAATTCACACCCACCCGCAAACTGCAAATACCGCGCTTAAACGCATGGGGTTCGACAAACAACTGGTGGCGCACGGCATGCGCGCCTTGGCCAGCACAACGCTCAATGAGCAAGGCTTCGACCCGGATGTTATCGAAGCCGCACTGGCGCACACCGGCAAGAACGAAGTCCGCAACGCCTACAACCGCGCCCAATACATAGAACGCCGCGTACCGCTAATGAATTGGTGGAGCACACACATAGAACCATGCGCCACCGGCAATATGAGCCTTACCGGCACCCGCAGCTTATCCATTGTTAACGGTTAAGTATTTTGACTGTGCGGTTAGTGCGCTAGGCGTTTCACCGAACCCACCAATTATCGTTATTGTAGTTCGGCTGCGGTTTACCGGTTGTGCCTGGACGCCATAAGTCATTATCCGGCCGCGGCACGATATTACCGTTGAGGTCTTTTCGCCAAAGTTTGTTGTTCAGGGTTGGCTCCAATTCACCGTCTATTCCCCGCCGCCAATCCTTGTTTTCGGCCGTTGGCCGTATCACACGCTTAAAATCCCTGCGCCACTGATCGTTTTCCTTGGTTGGCATCAATTTACCCGTGAAATCTTCATGCCACAGTTTGTTTTGCGGGCTCGGCTTTGCGTTTGTGAAGAAGTCCCCGGAATCTGTTTGTGCGGATGCCAAAGGCGCTGAAATCGTCAAGACAATTACGGCTAGAGCAATGGATTTACAAACAATATCTGTATGAATTTGCATCGCGGCCTTCCTTGCTCGGTGACGAACCACTATTCTGAGTTTACGTCGAAGGCCAGAGTCCCGCAATGCCAATTTCGCCTCATGACAAGCCAATAGCCACAAGACATTTACAGAAAGGGTGTTGCTTAATCACTCCTTCGTTTTTAAACGCTTTATTGAATATGCATCGTTAACTGACCTTGCTATTCGGCTTACGTGATTCCACAAGCCACATAACTAGAACACCCGATGTCAGCGGAAAAGGTAACGAATAGCCGACAAGCTATTCCGTAGAATTTTGTACAGCAGGAACGGCAAGAGCACGAATGCCAAAATCAGGGCGCCCGCAGTCGCAATTCCCGAACCCTCGCTCAAGGCAAAAAGAATCGTTGCCGCCGTTGCAAGTGCAACCAGATAAGCGAAACCCGCTTGAAGCAGTGCCAAGGAGATACACAGTAGAGCCCTGGATACTTTTCGTTCATCTGCATTGCTCATTTTTTTCCTGATTTCGGTTTTCTTATATCCCGCAGTTTCAATACCCACTGCAAGTTGTGCCTTGTTACGCTTGGGGACATAATGACAGCGCATGCGACAATCAGTGTCGTATGCAATAATTATTATGGGAGTAGCACATGGCCGATACTCGAGACACCCTGTTCCGGCAATGGACGATGCTGCAAAAGCTGCCACGGCATCCTCAGAACATGGCGACACAAGCCATGGTCGCCTACCTGCGGGACGAGGGGTTTACGGTCACATCCCGGACGGTCGAGAGAGATTTAGCCAAACTCTCAACTATCTTTGGCTACACTTCGGAGGAAGATGGCCGCAGTCAGCTTTGGTTCTGGCCACATAAATTCAAGACGATCGACATTCCAGGGTTAGACCCGAGCACTGCACTGGCATTTAGTCTGGCCGAAAAACACCTGTCGCAATTGCTGCCACCAGCCACCCTGGAATTACTCGGCCCCTACTTTCAGCGCGCAGCGGAAGTTCTGGACACGAGCCACGCCACACCACTCGGGCCATGGCGGGACAAGGTGCGGGTCATTGGTGTAGGCCCAAAGCTGCAACCCGCGAAAATAGACGAATCTATTCAAACCACACTGTACCAAGCGTTGCTGAACTCTACCCGCGTAGAGTTGGTCTACGAAGCCCGCGCCCAGGAGGCGCCCCGTACCTACGAATTTAGCCCGTTAGCCTTGGTCAGCCGACAAGGCGTGCTTTATCTGGTCGGCCCGTTTTGGGACTATGGCAACGTCGTGCAGATCGCCTTGCACCGCGTGCACTCTGTGCAACCCACCTCGAAATCAGTCCACATACCTGGCGGCTTCAATATTGACACTTACATTGAGAAACAGGCGGGGTTTAGTTATCCAACAGGCAGTGGACATATTGGGTTAGTACTAATTTTTTCAGGGGGCGCAGGCACGCACCTGGAAGAACGGCCGCTAAGTGAGGATCAGATCACTGTCCACCTGGAAGACGACCGGCTACAAATTCAGGCAACCGTGCTGGATACGGATGATCTTGCTTGGTGGATTCTCGGATTTGGGCCAAACGTGGAAGTTTTAAAGCCTGCGGTTCTACGCAAAAAAGTGGCCGAAATTACCAGTGATACCGCGGCGATCTATTCAAGGCATCAAGATATATAGTTACCCGCGAGCTTGTGACCAACCGAAAACTTTTCGCAAAATCTGATCACGGGCACGGGCTCTTGACGCCAATGCCACCACACGGTTCGCACGCTACGCACTGAGGAGTTTAGCGTCATATCGGAATCAGGCTTGTATGGCCTAAAACGGTTCATCATCCAAAATTTCTACATCTGTCAAAGTGAATCGATCAGATTCCACTACCTCAATCAAATCTTGACTAAGCGGCTCTGAATCTCCGTCTTCCGCAAAATATAGCGTGTACTCAAAATAATATCCCTCAGAAAGTTCCGTTGCCAAGTCCAACGAAACTTGCATGCCTATTGCGCCGGTGACTTCCATCGTCAGTTCTTTGTCATCGCTGAACGAGCCTCCACGGTTATAGCTCCAGTCCAGTCTGTCGAAAATATCGAACTTGGATATTACAACGGGGGGTTGTTTTCTATTCTTGGACTTAAAGGCTTTGATCTCCCTGACATAAAATTGATAATCCTCTAACTTATAAGAATCACACCGGAGTACGATGTCCCTGGTGCTGTTGACCGTACCCACAAGATAATGGTCCCCGCCGCTGGTTAACTCTGGTGAACTACCGGTTGCGGTAGCCTGATTATCTGATTCGGATTCCACCGCTGCCCCCTCTTCGTGTTCCGACTAGCAATATATCCAGAACATTAGGCGGGTCTTCTTCAAACGGTTCAACCTCAGTGATTAGGTCAAGCAATTCCTGTTCGATCAGTTTCATCCCCACCCCTGAATTTTTAAATAGAAAATATGCCGCAGTGTAATTTACTACGGCACATATTTATGACTAAGCGAAATGGACGTTGTTATCAATACATGACCGTATTACATAAAGTCCACTTCGCATAAATACTGCCTATGCTACGACAATTCATATTATTCTCTACTTGCGACAGATCGGGTCGCATACATGGCTGATTAAGCACCATTCTTTCTGTAAATTCGCTATTCTGACGCAGGCGTTATTTACTCTCTTTAGTCGTCATCCTCCATCTGCAAGTACCGTTTCCCGGTTTGCCAATCCTGGGCGATTTCCATGGTTACGGCAGTGACCAGGCGTAAGCAA
>JBDNIO010000145.1:0-2185 GCA_041688215.1 Salinisphaeraceae bacterium
AGAAAAATGGATGCCGGGTAAAAACGGAGTAGGATTTTTCATCCCGAATTATCCCATTTTCAGCACTTTTTAGCAGCCGCTTTATCGCCTCTATAAGGGCTTAAGTTAGCGCCATTCGGGTCGGACAGGTAATCTGTCCGACCCTATCCCGATTGGCCCTTTTTATTTGTGATACAAGCCGCGCCTGGCTGGCACCCACCAGGTAAAGCCAAACAACAGCGTGTTGATCATGGTTAGACTCCACAGAATCCTGCGCTCTCGAACGGCCAGGAACGCCAGCGGAATTTCCAGAATGTGGATGATCACGATCAGACCCCATAACTGCACGATCGGGTTGGTAAAGCCTTGGGTCACATATAAATAAACCCCGGCGGCATGCAGAATCAGCGCGCCGGCGTTGAGGGTTAGCCAGAAATTCTTATTGTTGAGCATACGCAGGGGTCTCCTAGTTTTTGGGCGATATCCACATGGTGATATCTGCGTGCATTACCGTTTGGCTGCCAGTGTCCTGCACATCCACCGGTACTATCAACTCGTAAGCCTCGCCGGATTTGGGTGCTGGCTCGATGCGGGCAACGGCGCGTAAATCGGTTTCCGCTTTTTTTAGATACTGCACTGTCATGCCCTTGGGGATCCAGCGCATGTCTTTGGGGATGGTGATTTCCGTAGCCATGCCACCCGCAAGTTCACAGGCGTTGCACATGGCGATGGCGTGCACGGTGCCTATATGGTTTTGTACCGCGCGCCGCTTGGGAAACGAGACTTCCACACGTCCAGGCTCAAAGGCTTCGATCGTCGGCCGAATTGAACTAAAATACGGCGCTTTCATGCACACCGCACGCGAGAATAGGTTCCTGCCCAGTGGCAGTTTCACCGCGCGCTGATAAGCGCTAACCAACGCGTTAGCCATTCAAATGGCCTTTAACCACAGTTGGGGCGGCGGCCGGCGGCGCGCGCCTGATTATAAATCTGCAGCGCCTCGGGCATATGCTGTTGCAGGGCTTGAATACGATCACCTTCGGAAGGGTGAGTGGACAGATACGAGGTTCCACGATTACCGCCCTGGCGCTGCATATTTTGCCACAACGCCACGCTCTGGCGTGGATCAAAGCCGGCACGTGCCATCAGGTTAACGCCCAGTATATCGGCCTCCGCTTCCTGACCGCGCGAGAACGGCAGCAGCACACCCACTTGCGCGCCCACACCCAGTGCGGCCATCGCCAATTGTCCGCCACCACCACCGCCGCCCAGAATCGACCCGGCCAGTTGCACTGCGGTCGAGGTGGCCGCCTGCGTGGACACGCGCGCGTTACCGTGGTCGGCCAGCACGTGCGCTACCTCATGGCCAATCACGGTGGCAAGTTGGCTCTGGCCATCGGCCACCTTCAGCAGCCCTGTATAAACGCCAATCTTGCCGCCCGGCAGCGCAAAGGCGTTGACCTGGTCCTGCGCGAAGACATTCACTTCCCACTGGCCGCCGACCTGCTGCGTAATGGAGTTGGCGACGCACCGGACGTAGTTATTCACCGAGCGGGAGCGCTCGATCGGCGTTTCCTGCTTGATCTTCTCGTAGCTTGCCACGCCCATTTGCGCGACTTCCTGGTCAGAAAACAGCTTTAACTGCGGACGCCCGGTGGGCGACGTTGCGCAGGCAGCAACGAATACAGTGATTAAAACAATACAGAATTTGCGCATGATTCGGCCTCAGTCTGATGGGTGCTTATGCATGATCAAGATATTTACAGCGCCTAATCCCGACGCTTCCACAGTGTCGGCCCCAGCACATGAATGAAACATGAACATTGGTACAAGCGCCGCTTGCCTCTAGCCCAGATAATTCATGAACAGATAAAACAAAACCCAAGCCTGCGCGAAAATTAAGTTACAAGACAAGCACTTACACACAAACAAGGCTTTCGCATGGAACAGATTAGCACGAGACAGAGTGTTTTGTTCAATGGGCTTGCGGCGCAGCGGTTTGCATTTAATCCAGGCTACGCCAGACATCGGTGAACTCGTAGCCCTGGGCCAATAACTAGTGTAGTGCGTCATTCTGTTTGGAACTTAAGCGGCGATTGGCACGCGTGACTTTTTGCAGGATGTCATTGGCGCTGGCCGTCCATATGAAGGGTTTGGGTTTGAGGTTGTGTTGGGCGATATAGCCGTCAATGGTTTCGATGAGTTC
>JBDNIO010000146.1:0-5418 GCA_041688215.1 Salinisphaeraceae bacterium
AAAAGCGGCGAGGCCCATGGGTTTGCGCAATTATCGGTGGCGGTGCGCGATCTGGGCCGGTTGATCGCGGAATAAAGCTGGCTTTTTGACTCTCTTGGATCAAGCGTAAGGAATACTAATGCGTCGTTGGAATGGCTGGGGGGATGACC
This sequence comes from Salinisphaeraceae bacterium, assembly GCA_041688215.1. Taxonomy (GTDB): domain Bacteria; phylum Pseudomonadota; class Gammaproteobacteria; order Nevskiales; family Salinisphaeraceae; genus JBDNIO01. The sequence goes on from JBDNIO010000146.1 coordinate 150, forward strand.
GCATAGACAAGGTGCCGCCGGAAGGCGGAATTGCCTTTATTGCCAAAAAGACAAGCGCAAGCGAAGGCTTTGCCGACGCTGAAATGGATGCGGTGCTGCGTAGCGTGCCCGAATCGCGTCTGGATGACTGGTCCGGGCTAGATACCAGTGAGGAAAGCCGGCTGTTGCATGCCCGTGGCCAGAGTTATGCGGATTGGCTGGCACTGCGTTATGGGCGCATCGGCGCCTTTCCAGATGCCGTCGCGCGACCGGAAAGCCACGAGGACGTGGTTGCGCTTATCCAGCAGGCGGCGCGCCGCGGCACCCTGGTTATTCCCTACGGCGGCGGCACCAGCGTGGTTGGACATCTGGATGTACCGGCAGCAGAGCAGGGCGTACTGAGCCTCGACATGGGCGCCATGAATTGCCTGATGGACATGGACGACACCACCCGGCTGGCGCGCTTCGGTGCTGGCGCCGCAGGCCCGGTGCTGGAATCACAACTGCGCGCCCGCGGGTACGTGCTGGGCCACTATCCGCAGTCGTTTGAATATTCCACCGTCGGCGGCTGGGTAGTCACCCGCTCGTCCGGGCAGCAGTCCCTGCGCTACGGCCGCATAGAACAGCTTTTTGCCGGCGGCCGTCTCGTTGCACCGGCAGGGGAGCTGGAAATTCCAACCATTCCGGCGTCTTCCGCAGGGCCGGATCTGCGTGAACTGGTGCTCGGCTCCGAGGGGCGTATGGGGGTGGTTACCGAGGCGCAAGTGCGCGTGCGGCCCATCCCCGAGCAGGAAGCATTTCATGCCGTTTTTTTCGGCGATTGGGAAAGCGCCGTAAGCGGGGTGCGTGCCATTGCCCAGGCCCGATTGCCGTTGTCCATGCTCAGGCTCTCGAATACGCGCGAAACTGAGACTCAACTAATGTTGGCTGGCCACCCCGGCATGATTTCCGCACTGGAAAAATACCTGCGCCTGCGCGGACAGGGCGAAGGCAAATGCATGTTGCTGATCGGCGTTACAGGCACGCGCCAGGAATGCAGCTATGCGCGCGGTGCGGCGTTGTCGCTCGCGCGTGCGCGGGGCGGCGTGCATGTGGGCAAACAGATCGGCAAGGGCTGGTCACAATCGCGCTTCATGGGGCCCTACCTTCGCAACACCCTGTGGGCCGAGGGCTACGGCGCCGACACGGCGGAAACCTGTGTGGACTGGACGCGCGTTACCCCCACCATGCGCGCCATCGAGCAGGCGGCCGAAGACGCGTTCGCCGAATTCAACGAGCGCGTGCATGCCTTTACCCATCTTTCGCACGTTTACCCGCAGGGCTCGAGTATTTATTCAACCTTCATATTTCGCGCCAGCGGCGACTTCGAGCAGGATCTGGCCCGCTGGAAAGTCCTGAAGCAAAAAGTAAGCGAAGCCATCGTGGCCCATGGCGGCACGATTAGCCATCAACACGGGGTAGGTACAGACCACAAGCCTTATCTGGCGTCCGAAAAAGGCGGCGAGCTGGGACTGAATCCTCTGCGGGAAGCTTTCAAGTGCTTTGATCCGGATGGCTTGATGAATCCCGGTAAATTATTGGACTAAATAGTGTTAACCACAGGGAAACAGAGGAACAGAGAGGTTTTTTGGTTTTCTTCTGCGACATAGCGGCATTGTGATTTTTAAAATACAAGTGGCTGTAACGTTCATTAAGGTTACTCCGTCATTCCGGAAAATGCTTAGCGTTTATCCGGAATGACGGTTTCTGTTACCTGAGAGTTATAGCCACTAAAATCAATATTCAAGTAGCACAAATGATTAATAAAGAGTGTAGGTGCCTCGCAAAGAAAAACACGTTTTCTCCCTGTTTCCTCTGTTACTCCGTGGTTAATCCTAAAAATTCCCCGCGGCTTGCCGCGGGGTCTGCGCGATGGGGTTTCCAAAGGGGAGAATCGTGATTCTCCCCTTTGGTCGCCCTGCGGGGTTTCATACCCCGTTGGGCGAAATTTAAATTGATTCTTCTTCTCTCAATCCGGAGCGATATTTAATATATGTGGCAACGAGATTGGCGCGAGCGCCTTTGGTCAAATATAGACCGCCCGTGGGACCTGATAATAATCGGCGGCGGGATTACCGGCGCCGGTATTCTGCGCGAAGCTGCGCGCGCCGGCCTGCGTGTGTTGCTGGTGGAGCGCGCCGATTTTGCCTCCGGCACGTCGAGCTGGTCGTCCAAGCTGGTACACGGGGGGTTGCGCTACCTGGCCTCCGGAAAATGGCGTTTGACCATGGAGTCGGTACACGAACGTCAGGCGCTGATGTGCGCCGCGCCCGGGTTGGTCGAGCCGCTGGATTTTCTGCTGCCGATGTATGCGAACAAAAAACCCGGCCGCTTCATAATGGGCGCCGCGCTGGGGCTATACGATCTGATGGCGCGCAAGCGCTATTCGCATTATCTAGGCCTCGATGCTACGCGCTGGCGCATGCCGCAGCTGAATCCCGACAATCTGCTGGGCGCGTTTTCCTATATGGATGCACGTACCGACGATGCGCGGCTGGTCTTGCGGGTATTAAGCGAGGCCATAGACGATGGCGGCGTGGCCGCGAATTACATCAGCGCCGAGTCGTTGCTGCGGGAAAATGGCCGCGTGGTGGGCATCCTCGCAAAAGATCACGTCAACGGCCGCTCGGCTAAATTACGCGCGAAGGTGGTCATCAACGCCACCGGCCCGTGGGTGGATCAGTTACGCGCTCAGGTTGAGGGCGAAGCGCGACTGCGGCCGCTGCGCGGCAGTCATTTTGTTTTCGACTTTGCCCGTCTGCCGGTGGCGCAGGCGGTTACGCTCCTGCATCCGCGCGACCACCGCCCGCTGTTTGCTTTCCCCTGGGAAGGCGCCAGTCTGTTTGGCACCACCGATCTGGATCATAAGGACTGGCCCGATCAGCCGGCCCGGATGACGGGTGAAGAAGCGGCTTATCTGGAAGAGGCGCTGGCGTATTATTTTCCATCCCTGAATCTGCGGCGTGAGCATGCGTTGTCCAGCTACTCCGGTGTACGTCCGATTGTGGACAGCGGCGCGGCCAACCCAAGCGACGAATCACGCGAGAGTGCGATCTGGTCGGAACAGGGGTTGTTGTCGGTAACCGGCGGCAAACTCACAACGTTTCGTATTACCGGCCTGCAGGCGCTGCGGCAGGTGCGTGAGCATATACCTGCGTTAAGCAAACTCGACAAACATGCCCCGGTTTTACGCCCCGGCCCCACCACGGGCAACCGGCGTCTATCCGGACGCTATGGCGAAAACTATTCGCGCATCAACAACCTGTTCGATATCCAGCCGCAGGTGCCCGGCAGCGTTACACACTGGGCGGAACTGCAGTGGGCCGCGCGCTTTGAAGCGGTGGAACACTTAAGCGATTTAATGCTGCGGCGCACGCGTCTGGGCTTGCTGCTGCCCGAGGGCGGTGCTAAATACCTGGATCAGATTGGCGCTATTTGCCGCGAGCAATGCGGCTGGGACGAAGCGCGCTGGACGCAGGAGCGCAAAACCTATCTCGCGCATTGGCGCGCGCACCATGATCCGGTTGTCTAAGCCATGAGCGCGGCGCAACTAACCCCGGAATCCGCGCGCCTGCTGGCGCTGGATGTGGGTACCCAGAGTGTTCGTGCGCTCATATTCAACGGCCTGGGCGACATGCTGGCGCGAGCCCAGGTGCCGATCGAGCCCTACTTTTCCGAGCACCCCGGTTGGGCCGAACAGGATGCGGATCTGTACTGGCGCGCCATGGGCCAGGCCTGCGCCGAGCTATGGGAGACGCAAGATTCATCGCAGATTACCGGCATGGCGCTGACCACGCAGCGCGCCACCACGGTGGTGGTGGATGCGCAGGGCCAACCGCTGCGCCCGGCGATTATCTGGCTGGATCAGCGCCGCGCGGAGAATCAAAAGCCAATCGGCGGTTTCTGGGGCCTGGCCTTCAAGCTCGTTGGGGTGGCGGACACGATTGCCGGATTCCAGGCCAGCGCGCACTCGAACTGGCTGGCCAGAGAACAACCCGAACAGTGGGCGCAGGTGCATAAATGTCTGCTGTTATCCGGCTATCTGAGTTATCGCATGACCGGGGAATACGTCGATTCGGTGGGCGCGCAGGTCGGCTATATTCCGTTCGATTACAAAAAACACGCCTGGGCCGGCAAGCGCGATTGGAAATGGCGCGGCCTGGCGGTAAAACGGCAACACCTGCCGGAACTGGTGGCTTGTGGCGAGCGTCTGGGCGGGTTAACCGAAGTGGCCGCAAAGCATCTGGGTTTGCCGGCCGGGTTAAGTATTTTCAGCGCGGGGGCAGACAAGGCCTGTGAAGTGCTGGGGGCGGGGTGTGTTACGCCCGAAACGGCCTGTCTGTCTTTCGGTACCACCGCGGCGGTCAATATCTGCCGGGAAAAATACGTTGAGGCCACCCCGTTTGTGCCGCCGTATCCGGCGGCCATGCCGGGCGCGTATAACAACGAAGTGAATATCTACCGCGGCTTCTGGATGGTGTCATGGTTCAAGCAACAGTTCGGCAAGCGCGAGGCCGACATCGCCAAAACCCGCGGCATTGCGCCCGAGGCGCTGTTTGATGAACTGATATCGGAAGTGCCGCCCGGCAGCATGGGTTTAACCCTGCAGCCCTACTGGTCGCCCGGCGTGCACGATCCTGGCCCAGAAGCCAAGGGCGCGATTATCGGCTTTGGCGACGTACACACCCGCGCGCATATTTATCGTTCAATTCTTGAAGGCCTGGCCTATGGCCTGCGTGAAGGCGCCGAACGCATCGAAAAGCGTGGCAAGGTGAAAATCCAGAAACTGCGCATCGCCGGCGGCGGCTCGCAATCCGACGCCGCCATGCAAATCGCGGCCGATATTTTCGGCATGTCGGCCGAGCGTCCACATGTTTACGAGGCGTCCGGCCTCGGGGCCGCGATCAACGTGGCGGTAGGTTTAGGCATACATCAATCCTACCGCGATGCCGTTGCTAAAATGACCCGCGCCGGGGCCATATTCGTGCCCCAGTCGCAGGCGCAGGAAACCTACGATCAACTGTACAAACGCGTGTACAAGCGCATGTATGCACGCCTGCAGCCCTTGTATCGCGAGATTCGTGATATAACCGACTACCCGCCAAAGCTTTAACCGCTAACCCACCGGCGTACTTGCGTATCCGTTAAGCGTATGCAAAGGCGAGCGTAGCGGATTGTCGGCGAAATGCTGTTTCCACAGGCGGGGAGTTAGCGCGGCCACCTGGGACGCCGGATGGCGATCAATACGCTG
>JBDNIO010000147.1:0-3860 GCA_041688215.1 Salinisphaeraceae bacterium
AGGCAAGGGCCGGGCTGGATAAATACTTCCGGTTCTACAACACGTTTAGAACGCATCAATCACTTGACCGGAAGACGCCGGATGCGATCTACTTTAACCACGCCACCGACCTTCGGTCAGCGGCGTAATTACCGGGCAGAAGTACACTTATAAATCAGAGATTGGTGTCCAACTTATCCCGACCACCTCTACTCTCACGCTGAATCAGGTTGTGGCATTGTCGCGCTAGATATTTTTAAATCTACTTTTTATAACCACTGAGGCGCACGGAGGAAAAATTTCAAAGACGAGCAAAAGCCCTCTGTGCGCCTCCGCGCGCCTCTGTGTTCATAATCGTATAGGTGAGTTGTTATGTGCCTTCGACGCTGACGCGTTTTTATGCGACACCTGAGCCATCGTTATAGCCACCTAACTATATGTATTGCCAGATCCTATTGCTGCTATCGCAGGTCGTCAATCATCAAGCAATCAAGGGGCAGACTAAGCTGACTTACATACCCGAACGTTGTCTCGGGCAGTCCCACGATATTTGATAATGACAGATTGAAACTTTTCGTAGTCGCAATTTCCGGCTACGATCAGGGTCTGGTACTGGAGCACACGGATAATGGTTGTAACCCGCAGCGACGATTTGAATAAATTCCCACTGGGTGGGCTTGCCCGCCGACTGGTGGCGGAGCAGGTTCTGTCTGAAGACAAGGCGCTGGAACTTCAGCAGGCCGCGCTGAAAAAGCGTGAAACCTTTGTTACGCATCTGGTGGGCAGCAATGTGGTGCCCGCCAAGCGGGTGGCGGAAGCGGCCTCGCGTGAATTCGGCGTGCCGTTGTTTGATTTACGCGCGCTTAATTTAAGCATGGCACCGGTACGTGATGTTTCTGAGAACCTGATCAGAAAACATCATGCGCTACCTTTGTTCAAGCGCGGAAATCGTCTGTTTGTTGGGGTATCTGACCCGACAAACCTGGCCGCGCTGGACGAGATAAAGTTCAACACCGGCATGGCTACTGAGGCCATTCTGGTAGAAGAAGACAAGCTCGCCAAGACTATTGAAGATGCCTTGTCGGCGGTGGATACCAGCCTGGCCGGCCTGGAGGATGCCTACCTGGACGGGCTGGACATGTCTGGCGGCGAACCTGCCGACAGTGATGCCGACGTGACCACCATGGGTGCGGATGATGCCCCGGTAGTACGCTTTGTAAATAAGGTAATGCTGGATGCCATAAACAGGGGCGCTTCGGATATTCACTTTGAACCCTACGAAAAGAAATTTCGCGTGCGCCTGCGCCAAGACGGCGTTCTTATGGAGCTTGCGAGCCCCCCTGTTGGTATGGGCATGCGTTTATCGGCAAGGCTAAAAGTCCTGGCGCGTCTGGACCTGGCCGAGCGTCGCGTGCCACAGGACGGCCGCATCAAACTGAATTTATCAAAGAACAAGTCCATCGATTTTCGCGTGTCCACCTGCCCTACCCTGCACGGTGAAAAAATCGTGATGCGTATTCTCGACCCGGCGAGCGCACAAATGGGTATTGAAGCGCTGGGTTATGAGCCCCATCAACAGAAAATATTTACCGATACGATCCATAACCCCTATGGCATGGTGCTGGTCACCGGGCCTACCGGTAGCGGTAAAACGGTCTCGCTGTATACCGCACTGAATATTCTGAATACCACCGACCGCAACATTTCAACCGCAGAAGACCCGGCGGAAATAAATTTACCCGGGGTGAATCAGGTGAATGTTTACCCCCGCGTCGGGCTGACCTTCGCCTCGGCCTTGCGGGCATTTATGAGACAGGATCCGGATGTGATTATGGTGGGCGAAATTCGTGATCTGGAAACCGCTGAAATTGCCATCAAGGCCGCGCAAACCGGCCATATGGTGTTATCCACCCTGCACACCAATGATGCGCCGCAAACCCTGACGCGTCTGGTGAACATGGGCGTGCCCGCTTATAACATTGCTTCCTCGGTAAGTCTGATTATTGCCCAGCGCCTGGCACGGCGTCTGTGTGTGCATTGCCGCGTAAAGGCCAAGATTCCGGAAGAAGAGTTAATCAAGGAAGGTTTCAGAAAAGAAGAACTGGATGCGCTCAAACTCTATGAGACCAGCGCCGAAGGCTGCGAAAACTGCACGGGGGGTTACAAAGGCCGCATCGGCATTTACCAGGTTATGCCGGTTACCGAGGCCATCGGGCAAATTATTATGGAAGGTGGCAACGCCAAAGACATTGAAAAGCAGGCCGAATCCGAAGGCGTTATAGACCTGCGCGAAGCGGGCTTGAACAAGGTACGCCAGGGCATGCTGAACCTTACGGAAGTCAACCGGGTTACTGTAGAGTAGCGAAACATCAGGCGAACTTGCTGGCGCGCGGCATTGGCGTGCGGTCGTACTGCACAAGGCGAAGCAGCCGATAACCTCTGGACCTGTGTAGAGTATTGGCGAATCTAACAAGAAAGGCCGGCGCGCCTGACAGCACGAACTATTGCGAGGGGACTATGGCTGAAACCTTAAGCGCAAAGTCTACATTCCTATGGGAGGGTACCAACCGCAAAGGCACCCGAATCAAAGGCAAGACCGAAGCCCAGAATGAGGCGATGATTAAAACCATGCTGCGCAAGCAGGGGATTAATCCGGTGCGCGTGCGTAAGCAATCCAACCTGTTCGGCCTGGGCGGCAAGCGCAAGAAAAAGATCAAGGCTGGCGATATTGCCATCTTCGCGCGGCAACTTTCTACCATGATGATTGCCGGCGTGCCGCTGGTGCAGTCGCTGGGAATCATCGCCAACGGCGCGGAAAACCCCTCTCTGGCGGAAATGGTTGAAGACATCAAGCACGAAATTGAAGGCGGCGCCACCCTGGCTGAAGCGCTGGCGAAGCACCCGAATCATTTTGACGACCTGTTCGTGAATCTGGTCGAGGCCGGCGAAAAATCCGGTGCGCTGGAAGCCCTTCTCGACAAGATTGCCACCTATAAGGAAAAAACCGAGGCCATCAAGGCCAAGGTCCGCAAGGCCATGTTTTACCCCGCGTCGGTGATTGCGGTCGCGATCATCGTCATGGGCATTCTGCTGTACTTCGTAGTACCGCAATTCCAGTCCCTATTCCAGGGTTTTGGGGCTGATTTACCGGCGTTCACCCTGCTGGTTATAGCCCTCTCAAAGTTTGTGCAGACTTATTGGTGGGCGCTACTCGGCACGCTGGTCGGGGCTGTGATGCTCATGGCGCGCATCCACAGGAAATCCAGAAAATTCCGGCGATTTATTGACCGGCTACTATTACGTCTGCCGGTGATCGGCAACATTCTGTATAAATCCGCTGTGGCCCGTTTTGCCCGCACCCTGTCCACCATGTTCGCCGCCGGCGTGCCGCTGGTGGAAGCCATGGATTCAGTAGCCCGCGCCTCCGGCAACATTGTTTTCGAAGAAGCGATCATGCAGATGCGAGAGCAGGTGTCCGTCGGCCAGCAGTTGCAGCTCGCGATGTCCAACACCGGCCTGTTTCCCAGCATGGCTGTGCAGATGGTCACAATCGGCGAGGAATCCGGCTCGCTGGATGCCATGTGCTCAAGAGTGGCGGACTTTTACGAGGCCGAGGTGGATAACCAGGTCGACGCGTTGTCGAGTTTGCTGGAACCGCTGATCATGGCGGTCATCGGCGTACTGGTAGGCGGCCTTGTCGTGGCCATGTATCTGCCGATATTCAAACTGGGCTCGGTCATCTAGGGCCTGTTAACACTAATGCCGATCGCCGCGTTGCCGCCCAAAATACGGCCAGGCAAGGCGCGAGGAGAGAAATATGGTGAGCCAAATGAACGACGAGCAACGCCGCATGGCCGTATTTTGGGCACAACCCGAAGGGA